>NZ_JBVJLO010000003.1:240912-266323 GCF_055584685.1 Streptomyces sp. NPDC102258 | reverse complement strand
GAACTCCTGACCTCCTGCATGCCATGCAGGCGCTCTACCAACTGAGCTATAGCCCCTTGTACCGCTTGCCTTGCCTGCCGCTTCGGTGTCCCTTGCCGGTTCCCCTTGGCGACGTCCCAAACATTACACGGTCATGGCCCTGGTCCAAAAATCGGTTTCCACGGGGCCGGGGCCATGCCCGATTTGACCCATATCTAGCGAATCCGCAGTCCCGCGCCTCAGGCCCGCGCGAACTGGTAGAAGCGCTTCAGCGTGCAGTGCTCGTCGAGGAGGCGGCCGTAGATCGGCTCGCCCTCCAGCTCCCGGTACGTCTCGATCGGGTCGCCTTTTATGATCAGCGCCCGCGCGCATTCCTCGCACCAGTACTGGTAGTCGGAATTCACCGGGTCCATGTCCCGCACGATCGGCGTGCCGTTGTCGCACCAGTCGCACCGCCGCCGGTGTGCACCCATCCGTCAGCGACTCCCTCCCGCGTCGGGCCGTCGTGTCCCCCTCCGGCCGTCCGATTCTGCCATGCCGGTACGGGCCGGGTCAGCACGCGCAAAGGGGACAAACGCAAAGATCCCGCCCCCTGTTGGGGACGGGATCCTTCACTGTGGAGCTAAGGAGAATTGAACTCCTGACCTCCTGCATGCCATGCAGGCGCTCTACCAACTGAGCTATAGCCCCGCTCTCCGCCGCGCTTCCCCCGTTTCCGGTGTTCTTCGCTGCGAACAAGAAGAACTCTAGCCTGTGACCAGCCGGAAAGTGAAATCCGGGTCCGAGCCGCCCCACGGAGGCTCGGCGAAGGCTCGGCCGGGCTCCTCGCGGGCTCCGCAGGAGCCCTGCGAGCTCCCCGCGAGCACCCCGCGAGCGCCCTGCCGGGAGCTCTCAGTCGTCGTCGCCGAGGACCGGCTCGGGCAGCGTGCCGGCGTTGTGCTCCATCAGCCGCCAGCCGCGCGCGCCCTCACCGAGGACGGACCAGCAGCAGTTGGAGAGCCCGCCGAGGCCCTCCCAGTGGTGCGACTCCAGGCCCAGCAGCCGGCCGATGGTCGTACGGATGGTGCCGCCGTGACTGACCACGACCAGCGTGCCGCCCCGCGGCAGCCGGTCGGCGTGGTCCAGGACGACCGGGGCGGCGCGGTCGGCGACCTCGGTCTCCAGCTCGCCCCCGCCCCTGCGGACGGGCTCGCCGCGCTTCCACGCGGCGTACTGCTCGCCGTACTTGTCGAGGATCTCCTCGTGGGTGAGCCCCTGCCACTCACCGGCGTACGTCTCGCGCAGCGCCTCGTCGTGCTCGACCGGCAGGCCCGTGACGGCGGCCAGCTCGCCGGCCGTGTCGGCGGCCCGGCGCAGGTCGGAGGCCACGATGGCGTCCGGCTTCAGGGACGCGAGCAGCCGGGCGGCGCGGCGCGCCTGCGCCACACCCGTCTCGGTCAGCTCGATGTCCGTGGAGCCCTGGAAGCGGCGCTCCAGGTTCCACGAGGTCTGGCCGTGCCGCCAGAGGACGATCTTTCTGCCGGACCTGCCCGTGTCGGCCGTGCTCAGAACAGATCACCGTCCAGTTCGTCGTCGCCCGCCGCCTCGCGCAGCTTGGCGTGCTCCTCGGCCTTGCCGATCGTGAGCTTGGCGTCGGCGGGGAGCTCGATCTCGGGGCAGTCCTTCCACAGGCGCTCCAGCGCGTAGAAGACGCGCTCCTCGCTGTGCTGGACGTGCACGACGATGTCGACGTAGTCGAGCAGGATCCAGCGGGCGTCGCGGTCGCCTTCGCGGCGCACCGGCTTGGCGCCGAGCTCCTTGAGCAGGCGCTCCTCGATCTCGTCCACGATCGACTTGACCTGGCGGTCGTTGGGCGCGGAGGCGAGGAGGAAGGCATCGGTGATCGACAGCACGTCGCTGACGTCGTACGCGATGATGTCGTGCGCGAGCCGGTCGGCCGCGGCCTGGGCGGCGGCGGTGATGAGCTCGATGGAGCGGTCCGTGGCGGTCACTGGCCATGCTTTCGGGTTGGCGGGCAGATCCTTACAAGGGTCTCATGTACCGCCGACACCGCCCGCGCGGAACGCTCCGCGCGGGCGGACTCGCAGGTCAAAGCCGTGACCAGCGCCACGGGAGCGGGCCTTACGAGGGTTTGTAGTCCTTGCCCAGGGTCACCACGACGTCCGCGTTCACGGTGTTCTCGGCCTTCTTCACAACCGTTTCCGGCAGGCCCAGCGTCTTGGCGACGTCGACGGCCCGGCCGCGCTGCGCGTCGTCCTGGTAGGTGATCTGTGAGGCGGCCGACGCCCGGTCGGCCTTGCCGCCGTCCACGAAGGCGTAGCCGCCGTTCAGCAGGGCCGCCTTCGCCGCGGCCTGCGTCCTGTCGTCCCCGGTGGCGTCCCGCAGGCCCACCCGGGGCGTCGCGCCGGGCTGGGCCGCCGTGAAGGAACCGCCGAGGAGTTCCTTGACGACCTTCTTGTTGGCCTCGTCCGTGAGACCGCCGTCGGGCTTCACCCCGAGCACCTCGGTGCGGTAGGCGCCCTCCTTGGCGTGCTCGCCGATGCGCGAGAGCAGGGCGCCCAGGCTCTGGGCGTCCAGGCCCGGGTCCAGGATCTGGCCCATGCTCTCGACGGTCGTGCCGGCCGCCTTCGGATCGGAGGGGATCTTGCGCAGCACGGCGTACAGCACCTTCCCGGTCCGCTCCAGCTGCTTGGCCTCCGGTTCGCCCTGGGCGCGGTAGGTGGCGTACGCGACCGCCATCGCCCCGGTCAGGCTCTGCTTGGGGCCCTTGCCCACGGCGGGGGTCTTGGCCTGGTCGTCGGCGGGGACGGCGGTGTCCGTGTCGACCTCGATGCCGCTGATCAGCTCGACGAGGCGTTCCAGGAAGGGGGTGTCCAGGCGCCAGGTTCCGCCGAGGTGGGTGCCGAGGACCGTGTCGAGGGCCTCGCGGGTGCCGATGCCCCCGTCCTCGACCGACTTGCCGAGGGAGGTCCCGGTGCCGTCCTGCTTCGCGACGCCGAGGGTGTTGGGCAGCAGGACGGTGGCGCCCTGCTTGGCCGTCACGTTGTCCACGAGGAGGGCGGTGGAGCTGCCGCCCCGCTTGGTGTTGAGGAGGTGAACGACGATCATGTCGCGCTTCTGCGCCCCGGCGGCGGCCGTGGTGCCCTTCTTCGACGGGCCGCTCAGGAAGGGCAGCTTGTCCGCGTACCAGAGGTAGCCGACCCCGCCGACGACGAAGAGGGCCAGGGCAACGATCAGCGCGACCACCCGGTTGCGGCCGCGGCGGCGGGCCTCCTCGCGGCGCTCGGTCCGGCTCTCGGTGAAGGCGAGCCAGTCGATGACGTCCTCGGAGTCCTCGTCCGGCTGGTCGATGAACGCGAACTGCTCGGTGCGGTAGTCCGGGGCGGCGTCCCGGTCGTCGGCGGCGGCCTCCCGGCGCGGCTCGGGCACCCGGGCGGCGGCGGACCGCGCCTGCTCCGGGGCGGGGGCGGGCGCGGGGGCCTGGGCGGCGTTCTGCTGCGGGATCCACTGCTGGGCCTGGTCATAGGCCTGGGGCTGAGCTTGGACGTGGGCCGGGTCATGGTCCTGAGCCGGGGCCTGCTGGTACCCGTACCCGTACGAGGCGGCCTGGGGCTGGGGGTACTCCTGCTGCGGCGCGTAGTGCTGCTGCCGGCCCGCCGCCCCGTAGTCGTACGGCTGCTCGTACGAGGACTCGTAGGACGGCTGTTCGTACGGCTGCTCGTACTCCCGCTGCGGGGCGGGCCGGTCGGAGCGCCCGGGCGCCTGGCCGTACACCGGTCTGCCGTACTGGTCGTATCCGAGGAGCTGCTGCTGCGCGGCGTACGGGTCGTACGGTTCCTGTGGGTCGCTCACCGCGGGGCCCCTCTCTCCGGAAGCTCAGGCGCCCCGGTACAGCTCACGCTTGTCGATGTAGCGCACCACGCCGTCCGGCACCAGGTACCAGACGGGATCGCCCTTGGCGACGCGCGCGCGGCAGTCCGTGGAGGAGATCGCCAGCGCGGGTACCTCGACCAGCGAGACGCCGCCCTCGGGCAGCCCGTCGTCGGTGAGCACGTGGCCGGGGCGGGTCACTCCGATGAAGTGGGCGAGGGAGAACAGCTCGTCCGCGTTGCGCCAGGTGAGGATCTGCGCGAGGGCGTCGGCGCCGGTGATGAAGAAGAGGTCGGCGTCCTCGTTGAGCGCGCTCAGGTCCCGCAGGGTGTCGATCGTGTACGTCGGGCCGCCGCGGTCGATGTCGATGCGGCTCACCGAGAACTGCGGGTTCGAGGCCGTCGCGATGACCGTCATGAGGTAGCGGTCCTCGGCGGGGGACACGGCCCGCTGGGACTTCTGCCACGGCTCGCCGGTCGGTACGAAGACCACCTCGTCGAGGTGGAAGAGGGCGGCCACCTCACTGGCGGCCACCAGGTGTCCGTGGTGGATCGGATCGAACGTCCCGCCCATCACGCCCAGCCGGCGTTTGACCGGGCCCGTAGGCACTTCCTGCTCTCCCATGAGCGCAGAGCCTACTGGCCCGGTGGCACGTCCACGGCGGCCGGACCGGAACCGGGAGGGGTCTAGCGGTCGCGGTTGAGGCGGGTGGTCACCCAGAGCATCAGCAGCAGGATGAGGAACGCGCCGCCACCGGTCAGGTAGGGACTCAGGCTGTCATGGTTGCCGCCGTGCTGCTCGCCGCCCTCCGCAGCGAGAACGACCAGGTTGTGGGCGGTGGTGGAGAGGCTCATCAGGCAGGTACCTATCGAGTCGGGGAGCGGGCGGAGACTTCGCTCACATCGTATGCGGGGGCCCGGGGCACGCTCACGCCGACTCAGGCGTTGGAGAGGATGGACGCGAGGCAGCAGGGCCGATCAAGGGGGAGGCGCCATGACGGACACGGGATTCGAGAAGGTACCGGCACGCGACCGCAGGAGGTTCCCGGGCATCTCGTCCCGGGCGTACGAGCATCCCGCGGACCGTTCCGCGCTGGTCGCGCTGCGCAGGCTGACCGGCTTCGACACGGTGTTCAAGGCGCTGAGCGGGCTGCTGCCGGAGCGCAGCCTGCGGCTGCTGTTCCTGTCGGAGTCGGTGCGGGTGGGCGAGACCCAGTTCCCCCATCTGCACGCGATGCTCCGGGACGCCTGTTACATCCTGGACCTGGAGCGGGTCCCGCAGATGTACGTGCAGCAGGACCCGCAGCCCAACGCCATGTGCATCGGGCTGGACGAGCCGATCATCGTGGTGACGACGGGGCTCGTCGAGCTGCTCGACGAGGAGGAGATGCGGGCGGTGGTGGGCCATGAGGTGGGCCACGCGCTGTCCGGGCACGCCGTGTACCGCACGGTCCTGGTGTTCCTGACGAACCTGGCGCTGAAGGTGGCGTGGATCCCGCTCGGGACGGTGGCCATCTCGGCGATCGTGACCGCGCTGCGGGAGTGGTTCCGCAAGTCCGAGCTCTCGGCGGACCGGGCCGGGCTGCTGGTCGGGCAGGACGTGCACGCCTCCATGCGCGGCCTGATGAAGCTCGCCGGCGGCAACCACCTGCACGAGATGAACGTGGACGCCTTCCTGGCCCAGGCCGAGGAGTACGAGGCCGGCGGGGACCTGCGCGACTCCGTCCTGAAGATCCTCAACCAGCTGCCGCGGACGCACCCCTTCACGACGGTCCGGGCCGCCGAGCTGAAGAAGTGGTCGCAGCACCGGGACTACCAGCGGATCATGGACGGCCACTACCCGCGGCGGGACGAGGACAAGGACGCCTCGGTCGGCGACTCCTTCCGCCAGTCCGCCTCGCACTACGCCGACTCGGTGCGCGGCAGCAAGGACCCGCTGATGAAGCTGGTCGGCGACCTCGCGGGCGGGGCGGGCGACCTCGGCGGCAAGCTGCGCGACCGGTTCACCGGAGCCGCCGCGAAGGACACCGGCGGCGCGCAGGGCACGGGAAGCACGAAGGACACGGCGGGTACGGCGGACACCGGCGGCGCGCAGGACACCGGGGAGGCTACGGGGCCGCAGGGCTGACGGAGCGCCCCTCCCCCGGCGGCGCCGGATCCAGCGTGCCGGGACGCGGCCGCGCCGCCGCGTCCGGGGCGGTGGAGGCCGAACCGCTCCGGTCCGGAGTGGCCGACGGCTGGGCCAGTACGCCGCACAGCCCGGCGGCGCGCCTCGGGTGGCCGCTGGCGTACGGGTCGCTCGCGGGCGGGCCGACCGTGGTGGGCCCGGAGCCGGCGGGCAGCGGCCGGAAGCCCTCCGCGGGGTCGCTCGCGCAGTCCTGCGGGCCGGCCATCACATAGGCCGACACCAGCTCCGTCCGGCGGGCCGCGAGGTCCCCCCGGTCGAAGCGCAGCCGCAGCTCGCGGCGGACGGTGAACAGCGACGCCCCGTCGGCCGCCGACGGCTCTCCGGTCGCCGGCCGCACGGCGTACACGAAAGTGTGGTCGGTGGTCACCTCCAGCACCTCCGGACTGCGCTCCTCGAAGGCGAGGGTGCCGTTGACCCGGACCCTGGAGTCGGCGACGACGGCCGTGGCGGGGTCGAAGCGGACCAGCCAGCCGGTGGCGGCGTGCCGCCCGTCGCCCGAGGGGGAGGCCATGCTCTCGTCGAACTGCGCCAGCTGCCCCGCGTCGAGCAGGACCCGCACGGGCCGGGAGGCGTTGCCGGAGAGCACGTCCGGATCGAGCGAGGACTGCACCAGGTAGTCCTTGGCGACCGACAGCGCGGCGACGACCTGGCTCTCGCTGAAGTGGGGGGTGCGGCGGACGGCGGGCAGCGTGATGCCGGCCGCCCCCACCCGGTAGTCGGCCGCGGGACTGCCCTCGTACAGGTCGGTGGGCCGGCCGCCGGGTACGACGGAGGCCGGGGCCAGCGGGACGACGGTGCTGCTGAGCGGCTCGGCGTTGCCGGCCGCCGGGGGCACGTACGGATTGCGCAGGCCCAGGTAGACGGCGACCGCGAAGGCGGTGGCGATGAGCAGGACCAGCAGCATGCCCTGCCGGGCGCCGCGGCCGGGGCTCCCGTGGTGGTGGCCGGCGGAGGCGCCGGACCAGATGGAGCGGCTGCGGACGGCGCGGGCGTGCTCGCCCATGCGTTCCTGGGCGGAGAACTCCTGGAGCCGGGCGGCGCGCACGAAGTCCTCGTCGAACACCACCGAGCGGTACTCGTCCGGACGCGGTTCGTCGTCACCCCCGCCGGTTCCCTCGGGGGTGGCGCCTGGTGGATCTCCTGGAACGGCCATCGCTTCTCCCCGCTGTCCCCGCTTCAGAGAAGCCCCCGCTCCGGCACAGGCGAGTGGGGTCGTACCTTCAGGGTTGGCGGCCGACGGGGTACGTAAACGCGCCGACCCCGGTGACTTCCCCGAGCGGCGTACTGGCGGGCGCGGGTGCGGGGTCCGCCTCGCCGGCGGCGCTGCGGTAGACGGCGCTGAAGGCCAGCGCGACCATGCCGAGCCCCATCACGACGGCGAGCACCCAGGCGACGGGGCGCAGCCAGGGCGAGCGGCCGCGGTAGGGGCGCAGGCGGCCGCCGTAGGCCCCGTACGGGCCCTCTGCGTAGCCGTGGCCGTACTGGCCCGGCTCCCATCCGGAGTCGTCGATGCCGTACGCGTCGGGGTACCCGTAGTCGTCGTCCCCGGCCCAGCCGCCGGCGACGCGGGCGGCCTCGGCCTCGGCGCGCGCCCGGTCGGCGGCGCGCTGGCGCTCGGCCGCGCTCGGTTCATGGATCTCGGCGTTCCGGACGAAGTCCTCGTCGAACACCACGGAGGCGAAGTCCTGGTCCGCGCCTCCGCGGTCGTCGTCGGGCTCCCCGTCGTCCGGGAACGGCTTGCCCCCCACGTCGTCCGGCACGCGACCAGCGTAGACCTGGAGGACCGCTTTGGGCAGGGTGTGCGCCGGAATCGGCCACACCCTGTCCGGGTGGTGGTTACCGCACGTGACCGTCGCCGGTGACGATGTACTTGGTGGAGGTCAGCTCCGGAAGGCCCATCGGGCCGCGTGCGTGCAGCTTCTGGGTGGAGATCCCGATCTCGGCGCCGAAGCCGAACTGGCCACCGTCGGTGAACCGGGTGGAGGCGTTCACGGCGACGGTGGTGGAGTCGACCAGCTGGGTGAAGCGGCGGGCGGCGGCCTGGGACGTGGTGACGATCGCCTCGGTGTGGCCGGAGGTCCAGCGGCGGATGTGGGTGACGGCCCCGTCGAGGGAGTCCACGACGGCGGCGGCGATGTCATAGGACAGGTACTCGGCGGCCCAGTCCTCGTCGGTGGCGGGCAGCGCGGTGACCTTGGACTCCTCGGCGTACGAGAGCACCTCGGCGTCGCCGTGCACGGTCACTCCGGCGTCCGCGAGGGCGTCCAGCGCGAGCGGGAGGAAGGACGGGGCGATGTCGCGGTGCACGAGCAGGGTCTCGGCGGAGTTGCAGACGGAGGGGCGCTGCGCCTTGGAGTTGACCAGGATGTCCACCGCCATGGCGAGGTCGGCCTGGGCGTCGACGTAGACGTGGCAGTTGCCGGTGCCGGTCTCGATGACCGGGACGATGGACTCCTCGACGACGGTCTTGATGAGGGAGGCGCCGCCGCGCGGGATGAGCACGTCGACGAGGCCGCGGGCGCGCATCAGCTCGCGGACGGAGTCGCGGGACTCGCCGGGGACGAGCTGGATCGCGTCGGCGGGCAGGCCGGCGGAGGCGACGGCGTCGCGGAGGATGCCGACGAGGGCGGTGTTGGAGGCGTAGGCGGAGGAGCTGCCGCGCAGGAGGACGGCGTTGCCGGACTTGAGGCAGAGGGCGGCGGCGTCGACGGTGACGTTGGGGCGGGCCTCGTAGATGATGCCGACCACGCCGAGCGGGACGCGGATCTGGCGCAGGTCGATGCCGTTGGGGAGGGTCGAGCCGCGGACGACCTCGCCGACGGGGTCGGGGAGGGCGGCGACGTCGCGGACGTCGGAGGCGATGGCGGCGACGCGCTCGGGGGTGAGGGTGAGGCGGTCGATGACGGTCTCGCTGGTGCCGGCGGCGGCGGCCTTGGCGGTGTCGACGGCGTTGGCCTCGACGATCTCTGCCGTACGGGCCTCCAGCGCGTCCGCGATGGCCAGCAGGGCGGTGTCCTTGGCGGACCGCGGCAGCGGGGCGATGGCGGCTGCGGCGACGCGGGCGGCTTGCGCGGTGGCGCGCACGGAGGAGACGGCATCAAGCGAGGTCATGCCGCCAGGGTAATCCCCCCGCCCCCGGCACCCGGAGGGCCTTCCATCCCCCGAGACGGGACCCCGACCACCCTCCCGGGGCTCCGCCCCGGACCCCGCGCCTCGAACGCCGACCGGGCGAATCCAGCCCCGCCGGCGTTTGAGGCGCGGGCGCGGAGCGCCGTGTAGTGGGACGCGCCGGGGCACGGTCTAGTACGGGTGCACGCCCACCGGATGGGCCGGCGGCGGGCCGTAGCCCTCCGCCACCCGTTGGTGGTAGGTGGCGCGGTCGATGACCTCCAGGCCGACGATCTCCCACGGCGGCAACCGCGCCGAAGAGCGGTGCTCCCCCCACAGCCGCAGCGCGACGGCCGCCGCGTCGTGGAGGTCGCGGGCCTCCTCCCAGTACCGGATCTCCGCGTGGTCGTCGGCGTACCGGCTGGTCAGCAGGAAGGGGTGGTCGTGCGCGAGCTGCTCCAGCCCGCGCCGGACCTCGGACAGCGGCGCCGGCTTGCCGGAGACGCTCAGGGTGATGTGCCACAGCCGGGAGGCGTCCTGGCCCCCGTCCCCGTCCCCGCCCTCGTGCCGGTCCCCCGTGCCGACGCTGGTCAGCGCTCGTCTCACCAGCCGCCTCCTGTCTGCGCTACGCGTGTCCGCCCCTCACAGTTGACCAGTCCCCGGCCCCCCGCGCGGCGGTTTTGCCGAACCTCAGCCCTGGAGCAGCACCAGATCGTCGCGGTGGACGACCTCCCTCTCGTACGCGGGTCCGAGCTCGCGCGCCAGCTCGCGGGTGGAGCGGCCGAGCAGCCGCGGAAGTTCCTTCGCGTCGAAGTTGACGAGCCCGCGGGCGACGGCGCGCCCGTCGGCGGCGCGCAGTTCGACGGGGTCGCCCGCCACGAAGTCGCCCTCCACCCCGGCGATCCCGGCGGCCAGCAGCGAGCTGCCCCGCTCGGTGACGGCGCGCACGGCTCCGTCGTCGAGGACGAGGTGCCCCTGCGGGGCCGAGGCGTGCTGGAGCCACAGCAGCCGGTCGGCGGAGCGCCGCCCGGTGGCGTGGAAGTGGGTGCCGGTCGGGCGCCCGGCCAGGGCGTCGGCGGCCTGGCTGGCGGAGGTCAGCACGACGGGGATCCCGGCGGCGGCGGCGATCCGGGCGGCCTCGACCTTGGTGACCATGCCGCCGGTGCCGACTCCGGCCTTGCCCGCGCTGCCGATCGACACGTGCGCGATGTCCTCGGGGCCGCGCACCTCGTCGATGCGGGTGGTGCCGGGCAGGGAGGGGTCCCCGTCGTAGAGGCCGTCGACGTCGGAGAGCAGGACGAGCAGATCGGCGCGGACCAGGTGGGCGACGAGCGCGGCCAGCCGGTCGTTGTCGCCGAAGCGGATCTCGTCGGTGGCGACGGTGTCGTTCTCGTTGACGACGGGCAGCGCGCCCATGGCCAGCAGCTGGTCCAGCGTCCGGTACGCGTTGCGGTAGTGCGCGCGCCGGCTGGTGTCGACGGTGGTGAGCAGCACCTGGCCGACGCGTACGCCGTAGCGGGCGAAGGAGGCGGTGTACCGGGCGACGAGGAGGCCCTGGCCGACGCTGGCGGCCGCCTGCTGGCGGGCGAGGTCCTTGGGGCGGCGGGCGAGACCGAGCGGGGAGAGTCCGGCGGCGATGGCCCCGGAGGAAACCAGCACGATCTCCTTCTCCCCGCCGCTGCGGGCCTTGGCCAGGACGTCGACCAGCGCGTCCACGCGGTCGGCGTCGAGGCCGCCCGCCGCGGTGGTCAGGGAGGAGGAGCCGACCTTGACCACGATCCTGCGGGCGTCCACGACACCTTGCCTAGCCGTTGACACGTCTTTCCCCTCACCAACCGACCGATCCGTCCGACCGGCCCAATCTACGGGGTGGTGTGCCGGGGCCGCCCGCCGGTTTCAGACCGTGGACGAGGACCGCCGCGGGACGCTCCCGCCGCTCCCCCCCGCGGGGTCGCCGCCCGTGCCGGGGATCAGGATCCTGCGGGAGAGCAGGAAGGTGAACGGGATCGCCACGACGGCCGCGACGAGCGGCGCGATCCGGGTGTCCATCCCGGCCCAGGTGACCAGGGCGTAGAGCCCGGCCGACTGGATCACGTAGTTCGTGACGTTGGTCAGCGGGAAGAGCAGGAACTTCTTCCAGGTGGGCCGGGTGCGGTAGGTGAAGTAGGTGTTCATGAAGAACGAGCCGACCATCGACAGCGCGAAGGCCAGGGTGTAGGCGGCGAAGTACGGCAGCCACGGGTGGAGCAGCAGGTAGATGCCGAAGAAGGTGCCGGTGTTGACCCCGCCCACCAGGGCGAAGCGGAAGATCTGGCCGAGCTTCTCGCGGCGGCCGTCCCCGGCGGTGGTCCCGGTCATCGGCGGCCGCGCTCCGCGATCACGGCTTCGGAGGCCTCGGGCATCCGGTCGGCGGTGACGCCGTGCGCCTCCTTGACCAGGAAGTGGGGGCGGCGCTTGGTCTCGTAGTAGATGCGGCCGATGTACTCGCCGATCAGCCCCAGCATGATCATCTGTACGCCGCCGATCCCGGCGATCATCGCGACGAGCGTGACGTAGCCCGGCGAGTCGATGCCGTGGGTGATCGCCATGGCGGTGATCCACAGCGCGTACAGGACGGTCAGGCCGACCAGCGACACGCCGAGCCAGATCCCGATCCGCAGGGGCCGGTTGTTGAAGGAGATCAGCCCGTCCATGCCGTAGTTCAGCAGGGAGCCGAACTTCCACTTCGTCTCGCCGGCCTCGCGCTGGGCGTTCTGGTAGTCGAAGTGGACGGTGTCGAAGCCGATCCAGGAGAAGAGGCCCTTGGAGAAGCGGTTGTACTCCGGGAGGGCGAGCAGCGCGTCGACCGCCGGGCGGGAGAGCAACCGGAAGTCGCCGACCCCGTCGGTGAGCTCGACGTCGACCCAGCGGTTGACCCCGCGGTAGTAGAGGCGGCTGAGGGCCGAACGGAGTTTCTTGTCACCTTCGCGGCTCCGGCGGGCGATGACCTGGTCGTGGCCCTGCCGGTAGTGCTCCAGCATGGTGGCAATGAGCTCCGGCGGGTGCTGGAGGTCCGCGTCCATGATCACCACGGCGTCGCCGGTGGCTTCCTTCAGCCCGGCGAGCATGCCCGCCTCCTTGCCGAAGTTCCGGCTGAAGGAGACGTAGCGGGTCTGGTCCCCGTAGGTGGCGGCGATCTTGCGGAGCTTGTCGAGCGTCCCGTCACGACTGCCGTCGTCGACGTAGCAGACCTCGTACTCCACGGGCAGGGTGTCCAGAACCCTGCGGATCTCGGCGTCGAAACTGTCGATGACTGCTTCTTCGTTGTAACAAGGGACAACTACGGACAGCTTGGTCATGACCACTTCCTGCTGGGTCCGAACGGGTGATTGTCGGCGACCGGACCCCCACTCACCTCTTCCTTAGAAGTATGCACGCCGGGGGTCGGCCTGCCGGAGCCGAGTGCGGCACACGGTAGCTTTGACGGGATAAGCGGAATGGAACAAAGGGATCGAGGTGCACGTGCCTGACGTCTCCGTGGTCGTCATCGTCTACAACGACGCAGAGCGTCTGCCGACAGCCGTCCAGTCGGTTTTGGACCAGACCCTGCGCGGGGTCGAAGTCGTGATCGTGGACGACTGCAGCAAGGACCGGTCCTTCGCGGTCGCGCAGGAGCTCGAAGCGGCGCATCCGGGCCGGGTGCGCGCCTTCCGGCTGCCGGAGAACAGCGGAGGCTGCGGCGCGCCGCGCAACCACGGCATCCGGCAGGCCACCGGTACGTACGTCATGTTCCTGGACAGCGACGACGTGCTGGAACGCAACGCCTGCCGGAACATGCTGGCCGCCGCCGAGCGCACCGGGTCCGACCTGGTCTCGGGCATGTGCGTGCGCGTCCACCTCGACAAGCGCTGGAACAAGACCACCGAGTGGTACCCGTGGATCTACGCGCGCACCCGCACGCTGGAGTCGATCACCGAGTACCCCGACCTGCTGGTCTACGACACCCTCTCCACGAACAAGTGCTACCGGCGCGCGTTCCTGCTCGAACAGGGCCTGGAGTTCCCGATCGGCATCCACTACGAGGACCTGCTCTTCTCGGCGCAGGCGTACGTGGCCGCCCGCCGCATCACCCTCATCCCGAACCACGTCTACTTCTGGAACGTGGTCGAGAAGGCCGCCGCCCTGTCGATCAGCAACCGGCGCCACGAGATCGAGAACTTCGTCCACCGGATGGAGATCCACCGCCGGGTCGACGAGCTGCTGGCCGCCAAGGGCCACACGGCCATCAAGTCCGCCAAGGACGCCAAGTTCCTCAAGCACGACCTGGTGCTGCACCTGCGCGACCTGCCGCTGCTCGGCGACGCCTACCGCCAGGAGTTCGCCCGGCTCGCCAACGGCTACCTGGCCGGCATCGACCCGGCCGCGTACGAGAACGTCACGCACCTCCAGGCGATCTGCGCCTACCTGCTGGGCAAGGAGGACTGGGAGAACCTCCTCCCGGCCGCCGACGCGATGACCAACAAGGGCCGGCTGTGCTCCCCGCTCGCCGAGCGCGACGGCCGCGTCTACTGGTGCGACCGGCACATCGACGACGCCGAGGGCCGGCGGATACTGGACGTCACCGACCAGGGCTACCACACGGCGCCGCTGTCCTCGCTGGCCCTGGGCAACCGCCTGACCTCGTACGAGGACGACGGGCGCGGCACGGTCACCCTCGCGGGCCGGATCGTGAACCCGCTCGGCCGGATCAAGGCCGACAGCCCGCTGAAGGCCACCCTGGAGTTCCGGGCCCGCCGCCAGATCGGGGTCCGCTCGTTCAGCTTCCCGGTGGCGGACGTGCGCCACGCCGGTGACACGATCGAGTGGAACACCACGGCCGACGTGGCCTCCACGGTCCGCCCGCTCGGCATCATCGACGCCGTCTGGGACGTCCGCCTGAAGCTCACCGCCGGCAGCGACCGGATGACCACGCGCGTCTCGGTCGGCGGCGTCGACATGGAGTCCGCGGCCCGGCTGCGGGTGCGCCCGCGCCTGACCCGCCTGGTCTCCGACCGTTTCGAGCCGGAGATGACCAAGAAGGGCAACCTCTCGTACGTGCTGACCGCCGAGGGCCGGGCCGCCGTCCGCACCCAGGCGCTGCTCAACAACGCGATGCACGGCAAGGCCGCCGGCGTCGTCAAGCGAAGCCTGCGCCGGGCCCTGCGGGCCCGCCGCAACCTCGGCTCGGGCGAGCAGAAGGTGAAGGTCTACCACGAGGTCTTCTCCAAGCTGCCGGTCAAGAAGGGCACGGTCGTCTTCGAGAGCCACATGGGCAAGCAGTACAGCGACAGCCCCAAGGCGATCTACGAGGAGCTGGTCCGCCGGGGCGCGCCCTTCGAGGCGATCTGGTCCTACGCGGGCGGCAAGCCCACCGGCTTCCCCAAGGAGGCCACCCTGGTGCGCCGCTGGAGCTGGCCGTACCTGCGGGCGCTGGCCCAGGCCGAGTACTGGGTCGACAACCAGGGCTTCCCGCTGGCGCTGGCCAAGCGCCCCGGGACCACGTACATCCAGACCTGGCACGGCTCCGCGCTCAAGCGGATGGGCTTCCACGAGCCCCGCACCAAGGCACAGGGCAAGGCGGCCCAGGACCGCTTCCAGGCGGCGGTCAACCGCTTCGACCACTTCCTGATCCGCTCCGAGCACGACGCCCGCACCCTCGCCAAGGCCTTCCGGCTGCGCGACGAGGTGCTGCTGCGCACCGGCTACCCGCGCAACGACGCCCTCGTCGAGGCGCACCGGGCCGAGGCGCAGAGCGGGGAACGGGTGCGCGGACCGCTCGCCACCGAGCTGGGCATCGACCCGGACAAGCGGGTGCTGCTGTACGCGCCGACGTTCCGGGCGAACGCCGACGGCACGGTGGAGGGCTTCGAATTCCCCTTCGACGTCGAGGAGTTCGCCGACCGGCTCGGCGACCGCTTCACGCTGCTGGTGCGCACCCACTACCTCAACAGCGTCTCGCTGCCGCCGTCCGTCGCCGGCCGCGTCATCGACGTGTCCCGGCACCACGACATCACCCCGCTGCTGGCCCTCGCCGACGGGCTGATCACGGACTACTCGTCCGTGATGTTCGACTACGCGGTGCTGGACCGGCCGATGCTGTTCTTCGCGTACGACTACGAGAAGTACGCCACCGACATCCGCGGCACCTACTTCGACCTGAAGGAGAAGGCGCCGGGCCCGGTCGTGGCCACGGCCGACGAGCTGATGCAGGCCGTCGCCGCCTTCGACGAGGCCGACGCCAAGTACGCGGAGGCCCGCCAGCGCTTCGTCGGCGAGTTCGGCGAGCACGACCGCGGGGACGCCGCCCGCCAGATCGTCGAGAAGTTCTTCACCAGGAGCGGCAAGTGAGCCAGCAGACCGCCACCGAGGGCGGCCGCGACGTCTTCATCGTCTCCAACAGCGTCGACGAGCTCGGCGGTGTGACCACCTGGTCCCACCAGATGGCCCGGCTGCTGAGCGACCGCGGGCACCGCGTGCACATCGTCGGCATCGCGCCCGTCGCCGAGGAGATCCGGCAGAAGCTGCCCGTCGGCCTCCCGTACGAGACGACCACGCTCTACGCCGTCCACCCGCCCAAGGCCCGCGCCCTGCACGGGGTGAAGGGCCGCCTCAACGCCCCCGAACGGCGCCGCCAGGCGGCCCGGCGGGCGCAGATGCGGGCCAAGGCGGACGTGCTCGGCGGGATGTTCCGGGCGGCGCGGCCCGGCGCCGTGGTCATCGTCACCCAGATCTGGGCGATGGAGTGGGTCGCCCTCGCCGACACCAAGGGCCTCTCCGTCATCGGCATGAGCCACGAGTCCTTCGAGGCCAGCCACAAGTCCACCCGCGCCGAACGGGTGCGCCGCCACTACGCCGACGTCGACCGGCTGCTGGTGCTCACGCCGGAGGACGCGGACCTGTGGATCCGCTCCGGCATGGAGAACGTCGACAGCATGCCGAACCCGCTGCCCTTCATGCCCGAGGCCCCCGCGCCGCGGACCGCGAAGACCGTCGCGAGCGTCGGCCGCCTCTCCTTCGAGAAGGGCATGGACCTGCTCCTCGACGCGTGGGCGGACGTGGCCCCGCGCCACCCCGACTGGACCCTGCGGCTCTACGGGGCGGGCCCGGAGGAGGCCTCCCTGCGGGCGCACTGCACGACGCTCGGGCTGGACGACTGCGTGGAGTGGATGGGCAGCACCGACGACGTGCTGGGCGCGCTGCGCGAGGCCTCGGTGTTCGCCCAGGCCTCCCGCGCCGAGGGCTTCCCGATCACCCTGCTGGAGGCCATGGCGGCGGGCCTGCCGGTGGCCGCGTTCGACTGCGCGCCCGGTGTACGGGAGATCGTGCGCGACGGCGAGGACGGGCTGCTGGCCCGCCTCGGCAACACCATGGAACTGGCCGGGCACCTGGACGCCCTGATGTCGGACGGGGGCCTGCGCGACCGGCTCGGCGACGCCGGGTTCGAGCACGTGCGGCGCTACTCCAGCGCGGAGATCACCGACCGCTGGGAGAGGCTGTTCGCGTTCCTGGAGCGCTGAACCCCCTGCGCGACGTGACGGAGCCGCCCGTCCCGGACCTGGTCCGGGGCGGGCGGCTCCGTCATGCGGGCTCCGTCATGCGGGGCCCGCTCAGGCCTTGCGGTTGGCTTCCCAGCCCGCCCAGGCCGAAGTGATCATCTCGCGGACGTCGTGGCGGGCCTTCCAGCCCAGTTCGGCGGCGATCCGGTCCGCCGAGGCCACGACCTTCGCCGGGTCGCCCGGCCGGCGCGGGGTGACGACGGCCGCCAGGGAGTGGCCGGTGAGCTCGTTCATCAGCTCGGTCATCTCCCGCACCGAGACGCCCTCGCCCCGGCCGATGTTGACGGTGAGGTCCTTGTACTCCCCCGCCGCGCCCCACTCGGCGAGCCGGCGCGCGGCCACCACGTGGGCCTCGGCCAGGTCCTCGACGTGGATGTAGTCGCGGATGCAGGTGCCGTCCGGGGTCGGGTAGTCGTCGCCGAAGATACGGGCGCCCTCGCCGGCGTCGTAGCGCTCGAAGACCATCGGGACCAGGTTGAAGACGCCCGTGTCGGCGAGCTCGGGGGCGGCGGCGCCAGCCACGTTGAAGTAGCGCAGGCAGGCGGTGGAGATGCCGTGCGCCCGGCCCGCGGCCCGCACCAGCCACTCACCGGCCAGCTTGGTCTCCCCGTAGGGGCTCAGCGGCAGGCAGGGGGTGTCCTCGGTGACGGAGTCCACGTCGGGCATGCCGTAGACGGAGGCCGAGGAGGAGAAGAGGAAGTTGCGGATGCCCGCGGCGGCCACGGCCTGGAGCAGCACCGTGAGGCCCTGCACGTTCTCGTGGTAGTAGTACATCGGCTTCTCGACGGACTCACCGACCTGCTTCTTGCCCGCCAGGTGCACCACCCCGGTGATCTGGTGCTCGCGCAGGGTCTCGTCGAGCACCAGCCGGTCCAGGACCGATCCGACCACCAGGGGCACGCCTTCCGGGACGCGGTCCTCGCGGCCCGTGGAGAGGTCGTCGAAGACGACGACCCGCTGGCCCGCCTCCAGCATCGCGCGGACGACGTGGGCGCCGATGTAACCGGCGCCACCGGTGATCAGAAATGTCATGCGTGTCTCCCGAGCTCTAGCGTGACCTGCGCGTGCGGGCGCGGTCGAGGCGGTTGCGTACGAAGGTCAGCGCGCCCCCGGCGCCCGGAGCCAGGCGCAGGGCCAGCGCTCCGGCGGCCGTCCGGTACGGCTGCGCCAGCAGAACACCGTACCGGCTGCTGGGCAGGGCCCGGCGGCGCAGCAGCGGGCCGAGGGGGCGCAGCGAGGTGACGAGGGAGCTCCCGTCGCCGCACTCCACGCCCGCCCGGACGTCCCAGGCCTGCATCCCGCGCAGCCCCCGGCGGCGCCCCGTGGCGGCCAGCGCGGCGAGCCGGAAGGGCACCTCGGCGCTCCAGCCGTCCCCGTCGGCGGCGGCGCGCAGCTCCACCGGGCGCACCTCGACGGGGTCCCCGTCCGCCCGGGGCAGGAAGCTCAGCCGCAGCGTGCGCGGCCCGGCTCCGGCTCCGGCGAGGCGCCCGTACAGGTCGCGCACCCGGATCCGGACGGCCCCGCGCCCGGCGGGCCCGGCCTCGGCGCTGACCGGCAGTTCGGCGACGGGCAGTTCCGCGAGCCCGTCCAGCGGGACCGGCAGCCCGGCGCTCCACACCGGGCGCCCGGCGTCGTCCACGGCGTACGGGGGCGCGAGGCGGGCCGGCTCGGCGGCGAGCCCGGTCAGCCGCTCCAGGTCGGCGGGCGGGGCCTCGGCGGCCAGCAGCACCCGGGCGGTCCAGCGGGCACGGGCGGGGGCGGCGTCCAGGTCGGCGGGGTCGAAGCCGGCCAGGTAGTCGCGGGTCAGCGTCCACCAGGCGGCCCGGTAGCCGGGGTCGGTGCCGAGCTCGCGCAGGTACATGCGCAGGTCGTAGTCGAGGAACTTGACCTGGCAGGCCCGCCCCAGCTCGGGGGAGGCCGCGACGAGGTTCCGGGAGGCGGCGGCGTGCGCCTCGACGCGCGCGCGCCAGTTGCCGACGTCGGCGCGGGCCAGGGAGATCGACACCTGGGCGGCGCGGCGGCGTACGTGCCACACGTAGACGAGGTCGCCGACGACCGCGATCCGGGGCCCGGCGGCCAGCACGCGGGAGGTGAAGACGAAGTCCTCGTAGACGAAGCGGCCGTCGGGGAAGCGGATGCCGTGCTGGTCGAGGAAGGCGCGCTCGTACAGCTTGTTGACGCAGAGGGTGTCGCGGACCAGCTCGGGCCGGTCGGCGGGCCGCTCGATCACCTCGCCCGGCGTGTACAGGCCGGGCATCCAGGGCACGTCGCGGCCCTCGGGCAGCTCGCGGCGCACGCACGCGCCGACGGTGACGGGGGCCCGGTGCTCCTCGGCGGCCCGCAGGAGGGCCTCGGCCGCGCCCGGCGGCAGGACGTCGTCGCTGTCGAGGAAGAGGACGTAGGGGGCGCTCGCGGCGGCGATGCCGTCGTTGCGCGGGGTGCCGCAGCCGCCGCTGTTCTCCGTGCGGTGCACGACCTTCAGCCGGGGGTGGGCGGCGGCCAGGGCGTCCAGCACCGCCCCGGTCCCGTCCGAGGAGGCGTCGTCGACCGCGATGACCTCGGCGACCACCGGGCCCTGGGCGAGGGCCGAGGAGACGGCCTCGCCCACCAGCCCGGCGTCGTTGTACGCGATCACCACCACGGAAACCGCGGGGTCCGTGGTGGTGTCGCTGCTGGAATCGCTGCTGCTCACCCGGAAGATCCTAGGCGAACGGCGTAGGGCCGGGTTCAACCCGGTGCGGGGGCGGGGCTCAGAAGGGACGGAACTCGTCGTACTCCTGCTGGGACGCGTCGCCGCGCTTGGCGTCCTTCTCCTTGCGGCGCTGGGTGGCCGGACGCGGCGCCTCCATGCGGTGGTCCTCACCGCGGCGGCCCAGCATCTCGGCGCCGGCCATCATGGTCGGCTCCCAGTCGAAGACGACGGAGTTCTCGTCGGAGCCGATGGCCACGCCGTCGCCGGCGCGGGCGCCGGCCTTCTTCAGCGCTTCCTCGACACCGAGGCGGTTGAGGCGGTCGGCGAGGTAGCCGACGGCCTCGTCGTTGTTGAAGTCGGTCTGCCGGACCCAGCGCTCCGGCTTCTCGCCGCGCACCTGGTAGACGTCCTCGACCTCGTCGTAGGTGACGGTGAAGCCGGCGTCGTCCACGGCCTTCGGGCGGATGACGATACGGGTCGCCTCCTCCTTCGGCTTGCGGGCGCGGGCCTTGGCGACGACCTCGGCGAGGAAGTACGACAGTTCCTTCAGGCCGGTCCGGGCGACGGCGGAGACCTCGAAGACCTTGTAGCCGCGGGCCTCCAGGTCGGGGCGCACCATGTCGGCGAGCTCCTGGCCGTCGGGGATGTCGACCTTGTTGAGGACGACGAGGCGGGGGCGCTTCTCCAGGCCGCCGCCGTACATCCGCAGCTCTTCCTCGATGACGTCGAGGTCGGCGACCGGGTCGCGGTCCGTCTCCAGGGTCGCGGTGTCCAGGACGTGCACGAGCACCGAGCAGCGCTCGACGTGGCGCAGGAACTCCAGGCCGAGGCCCTTGCCCTGGCTGGCGCCCGGGATCAGGCCCGGGACGTCGGCGATCGTGTAGACGGTCGAACCGGCCGTGACGACACCCAGGTTCGGGACGAGGGTGGTGAAGGGGTAGTCCGCGATCTTCGGCTTGGCGGCGGAGAGCACCGAGATCAGCGAGGACTTGCCGGCGCTCGGGAAGCCGACCAGCGCCACGTCGGCGACGGTCTTGAGCTCCAGGACGATGTCGCCGGCGGTGCCGGGGACGCCGAGGAGCGCGAAGCCGGGCGCCTTGCGGCGGGCGGAGGACAGCGCGGCGTTGCCGAGGCCGCCGCGGCCGCCCTCGGCGGCCACGTACGTGGTCCCCTGGCCGACGAGGTCGGCGAGGACGTTGCCCTCCTTGTCGAGGACGACGGTGCCGTCCGGCACGGGCAGGACCAGGTCCTGGCCGTCCTTGCCGGAGCGGTTGTCACCGGCGCCGGGCTGGCCGTTGGTGGCCTTGCGGTGGGGGCTGTGGTGGTAGTCCAGCAGGGTGGTGATCGCCTGCTCCACCACCAGGATGACGTCGCCGCCACGGCCGCCGTTGCCGCCGTCGGGGCCGCCGAGCGGCTTGAACTTCTCCCGGTGAACGGAGGCGCAGCCGTGGCCCCCGTTACCCGCGGCGACGTGCAGCTCGACGCGGTCCACGAAGGTGGTCATGGGTGTTCCTCCAGATACATACGGGAATGTCCCGGGCAGGCCTTGCTGCCCATTAAACGTGTCTATGTGACAACGCGCCGAGGGCGGACCTCTCTTCCCGGCGTGCGCCGGGAAGAGGTGAGATCCGCCCTCGGGGTGTTACGAACGCTTCAGATCAGCAGGAGCTGGATCAGGCGGCCGGAACGATGTTGACGACCTTGCGGCCACGGTGCGTGCCGAACTCGACGGCACCGGCCTGCAGCGCGAACAGCGTGTCGTCGCCACCACGACCGACACCCGAACCCGGGTGGAAGTGGGTGCCGCGCTGGCGGACGAGGATCTCACCAGCGGAAACGACCTGACCGCCGAAGCGCTTCACGCCGAGCCGCTGAGCGTTGGAATCGCGCCCGTTCCGGGTGGACGATGCGCCCTTCTTGTGTGCCATGTCTCAGTCCCTCTTACTTCGCAGCCGTGGGGATACCGGTGACCTTGATCGCCGTGTACTGCTGGCGGTGACCCTGGCGACGGCGGTAGCCGGTCTTGTTCTTGTAGCGCAGGATGTCGATCTTGGCGCCCTTGTGGTGGTCCACGATCTCGGCCTGGACCTTGATCCCGGCCAGCACCCACGGGTCGCTGGTCACGGCGTCGCCGTCGACAACGAGCAGGGTCGAGAGCTCGACCGTGTCGCCAACCTTGGCAGTGGAAATCTTGTCAACCTCAACGATGTCGCCGACAGCAACCTTGTGCTGGCGACCACCGCTGCGCACGATGGCGTACACGCGGATCTCTCTCTCACTCGGGACGGATGCTCCTGAAGCCAGCCGCTCACGCGGGCCGGGGCCCACGGTGATCCGGAATTGGACGAGCGGCCTCTCCCGGGGGCCGTCCGCTGACGCGGACGATGCGGGAGGAAGGTGCTCAGGAGCGCGACGCACGCTGAACGGGTAATCGTTCAAGACACGCCGACGGTCTAGGTTACGGGGCAGGTTCCAGGGGGTCAAACCGGGCCCCGCACGGCCGTGGGCCCCGCCGTTCGGCGGGGCTCACGGTCCGCGGTGGATCAGGCTTCGGCGGGCGCCGAGACCGAGGGCGGGGTCTGCTGCTCCGCCGCCGCGGTCTTCTTCGTCGTCCGCTTGGCCGCGGTCTTCTTGACCGTGGCCGCCTTCTTCGCGACGGTCTTCTTGGCTGCCGCCGCCTTCTTGGCCGGGGCCTTCTTGGCAGCGGTAGCCGTGGTGGCCGCCTTCTTGGCCGGAGCCTTGCGGGTGGCCTTCTTGGCCGGGGCCTTCGCCTCCGCCTCGGGCTCCGCCCCGGCTTCGGCGGGGGCCTCGGCCGGCGTCTGGGCCGGCTTCTCGGGCTCCGCCTCGGCGACGGCCGAGGCCGCCTCGGCCGCCGGGGTCTCCACGACCACGATGGCCGCCTGCGAGGCGCCCGCCGGGGAACCGGCGGGGGCGGTGGCCTTACGGGTGGCACGCCGGCGCGGACGGGCCGGCGCGGCCTCCACCACGGGCTCGGGCTCGACGACCGGCTCGGCCTCGACGACCGGCTCCGGCTCCGCCGCCACGACGGGCTCGGCGACGGGCTCCGCGACCGGCTCGGCGACGGCCTCGGCGACCGGCTCCGCGGCGGTGGCCTTGCGGGTGGCACGGCGACGCGTACGGCCCTTCGGCGCGGCCTCGACCGTCTCCGCGGCCTCGACGGCCTCGGCGACGACCTCGGTCTCCGGCTCCAGCACCGTGTCGGCCGGCGCGGTGACCGGCTCGGCCTCCACGACCGGGGTCACCGGCGCCGGGGCCGCGGCCCGCTCCGCACCGCGCGGGGCGCCCGCCGGAGCGGTCGCCTTGCGGGTGGCGCGGCGGCGGTTGCGGCGCCCGCTCAGGCCCGCGGCGGCCTCGGCCTCGGCCGGGCTGCTGTACAGCTCCTCGTCCGCGACGAACTCGGGCTCGGCGAGCGCACGCGGCGCGGCGACCTCGGCGGCCACCTCGGCCTCCGTCTCCGCCTCGCCCTCGAACACGTCGCTCTCGACGGTCTCGACCGTCTCCAGCTCGTGCTCGTGCTCACCGCGGCCGCCACGGCGCTTGGAACGCTTGCCGTTGCCGCCGCCGCCGATCGCGGTCGGGGTTTCCATGTGCACGATGACGCCGCGGCCGTTGCAGTGGACGCATGTCTCGGAGAAGGACTCCAGCAGACCCTGGCCCACCCGCTTGCGGGTCATCTGCACCAGGCCCAGCGAGGTGACCTCGGCGACCTGGTGCTTCGTGCGGTCGCGGCCCAGGCACTCCAGCATGCGCCGCAGGACCAGGTCGCGGTTGGACTCCAGGACCATGTCGATGAAGTCGATGACGACGATGCCGCCCAGGTCGCGCAGCCGCAGCTGGCGCACGATCTCCTCGGCCGCCTCCAGGTTGTTCCTGGTGACGGTCTCTTCGAGGTTGCCGCCCTGACCGGTGAACTTGCCGGTGTTGACGTCGATGACGATCATCGCCTCGGTCTTGTCGATCACGAGGGAGCCGCCCGAGGGCAGCCACACCTTGCGGTCGAGCGCCTTGGCGAGCTGCTCGTCGATCCGGTACGTCGCGAAGACGTCGACCTCGGAGGTCCAGCGGGAGAGCCGGTCGGCCAGGTCCGGGGCCACGTGGTTCACGTAGCCGTGGATGGTCTCCCAGGCGGTGTCGCCGCTGACGATGACCTTCGAGAAGTCCTCGTTGAAGATGTCGCGCACGACGCGGACGGTCATGTCCGGCTCGCCGTACAGCAGGCTCGGCGAAGACGTCGAGATCTGCTTCGACTTCTTCTGGATGTCCTCCCACTGCCCCTGCAGACGCTCGACGTCACGGCGCAGCTCGTCCTCGCTCGCGCCCTCGGCGGCGGTGCGCACGATGACGCCCGCGTCCTCGGGGACGATCTTCTTGAGGATGGTCTTCAGACGCGCGCGCTCGGTGTCGGGCAGCTTGCGGCTGATGCCGGTCATCGAGCCCTCGGGCACGTAGACCAGGTAGCGGCCGGGCAGCGAGACCTGGCTGGTCAGGCGGGCGCCCTTGTGGCCGATCGGGTCCTTGGTGACCTGCACCAGCACCGACTGGCCGGACTTGAGGGCGGACTCGATGCGGCGCGGCCCGTTGGCCATGCCGAGCGCCTCGAAGTTGACCTCACCGGCGTACAGGACGGCGTTGCGGCCCTTGCCGATGTCGATGAAGGCGGCCTCCATGGACGGCAGCACGTTCTGGACCTTGCCCAGGTAGACGTTGCCGACGTACGAGGTGGCCTCTTCCTTGTTGACGTAGTGCTCGACGAGCACGTCGTCCTCAAGGACGCCGATCTGGGTGCGCTCGCCGGCCTGGCGGACGACCATCACGCGCTCGACGGCCTCACGGCGGGCCAGGAACTCGGCCTCGGTGATGATCGGCACGCGGCGGCGGCCCTGCTCGCGGCCTTCGCGGCGGCGCTGCTTCTTGGCCTCCAGGCGGGTCGAGCCCTTGATGGACTGGACCTCGTCGGAGGAGGTGGACTCGCTGCGCTCGCGCGCCGGGCGGGGCTCGCGGACCTTGACGACGGTGCGGACACCGTCCTCCTCGGCCGCCTCGGTGTCGGCGCCGCCGTCACCGCTGCGACGGCGACGGCGCCGGCGCCGGCGGCTGGAGCTGGAGCCGAGGGCCTCTTCGGCCTCGTCGTCCTCGTCCTCTTCCGGCTCGGCGGCCTCGTCGGCGGACTCGGCCTCGGTGTCCTCGTCGGCGGACTCGTCGAGGTCGGCGGACTCACCGCGGCGACGGCGACGGCCACCGCGACGGCGGCGGCGCGAGGGGCGCTCGCCGGACTCGTCGTGCTCGTCCTCGTCGAGGTCGGCGGCCTCGGCCTCGTGCTCCTCGTCGACGAGTTCCACGTCGGCCAGCGAGACGGGGGCGGACGGCGCGGCCGGAGCCGCGGGCTCAGCGCCCCGACGGCGGCGACGGCGGCCGGCGGGCTGCGCGGCGGGAGCCGGGGTCTGCGCCTCGGCGACGGTCTCGGCCTCGGGCTCCTCTTCCTCCTCGGCCTCCTCCGCCCGCGATGCGGCGGCAGCGGCCGCGGCGGCCATGGCGGCCGTCTCGGGGGTCTGGAACATCGGCTCGGCGAAGACCGGGGCCTGGAAGACGGCCACGGCGGGACGCGCGGCGCGGCGGGAGGCCCGCGACGGGGCCGGGGCGGCGGGCGCCTCGGCCTCCGCGGCGGGCGCCGGAGCGGCCGGGGCGCCGGAGCGGGTGGCGCGGCGGCGGCCGCCGCGCTTCGGGGAGTCGACGGCGTCGGCGACGGTCACGGCGCGGGTGGCGGCCCGGGGGGCCTCCTCCACCGCGGCGGGCGCCTCTACAGCGGCGTCGGCCGGGGCGGCGGCCGGAGCGGCGACGGCGCGGGTGGCGCGACGGCGGGCCCGCGGAGCGGGAGCGGCATCGGCCGGAGCCTCCTCCTCGACCGCCGCGGCCACGGCGGCCGGAGCCTCCACGACGACCTCGTCGGCCGGGGCGGCGGGAGCGGCCACGGCGCGGGTGG
>NZ_JBVJLO010000003.1:0-240814 GCF_055584685.1 Streptomyces sp. NPDC102258 | reverse complement strand
GGCACGACGACGGGCACGCGGAGCCGGGGCGGCGGCCGGAGCCTCCTCCTCGACCGGCGCGGCCACGGCGGCCGGGGCCTCCACGACGACCTCGTCGGCGGGGGCGGCGGGAGCGGCCACGGCGCGGGTGGCACGACGACGGGCACGCGGAGCCGGGGCGGCGGCCGGAGCCTCCTCCTCGACCGCCGCGGCCACGGCGGCGGGCGCCTCGGCGGCCGGGGCCTCCGGGGCGGCGACGGCGCGGGTGGCACGGCGGCGGGCACGGGGAGCCGGGGCGGCGTCCGGGGTCTCCTCGGCGGCGGGCGCCGCAGGAGCCGCGGCGGGCTCCACGGCGACGGCCTCGGCGGCCTCGACGGCGGCCGGGGCGGTCACCGCGCGGGTGGCACGGCGACGGGCACGCGGGGCCGGAGCGGCGGCGGCCGGCTCCTCCACCACGGGCACGGCCTCGGCGGCGGGCGCCTCCGGGGCGGCGGCGCCGGCCCCACCGGGCGGGCCGGCAGGCCGGGACGCCGCGCGGCGACGCCTGCGCGGGGGCAGGCTGTCGCTGGGGCTGCCACTGTCGGCGGCGGGGGTGTTCTCGTTTTCGGTGTTGAGCATGCGGGCGGTTCTCCCGTCACGCTCCCGGGCGCCGCGGCTGACATCCGGTCCGGCACGCCTCCGCGTAATGAGCGCGGAGCCGGCCTCCGGGGCGCGTTCGCCACACGGGAGCTGTAGTCCATGGCCGCCGGTTCCGTACGTCTTGTCCGTACGGCCTGGCGGAAGTCTTCAGGTAGGTGCGCTGCCCGACCCAGGTGGCTCCCGAGTGCCAGGGCGGCGCGGACGACGACGATCCCTACGCGGCGGGACCTTCCGGCGCCTTCGCGTCGGCGGGCACGGCGGCCGTGGGTGGGGCGGCCGTGTCAGCCTCGCGGTCGGGCGCGAGCGGGTCGGTCACCGTGCCGGACTCCTCGTCGAAGAGCCCCTGCGCCAGCCTGGTCACCGCAGCGGGGACCGGCGGCGCCAGGTCGGCCACAGCGTGGAGACCGGACAGGACGTCGTCGGGTCGCACGGCAGGTGTCAAATGCCGAACAACCAGCCGCAGTATCGCACAGGCATTGTCCAGCGGCCTATCAGCCTGGACCGGAAGTGCTTCCAGAGTGACGACCGCGGCGCGGGTGTCGAAGGTGCGCACGCCGTTCTTGGTGCGGCGCTGCACCTCCACGGTCTCGGCGGCGAGGAAGGCCCCCACCGCCCGCTCGGCGTCGGCGGGGTCCACGCCCTCCAGGCGTAGCTCCCACACGGAGGCGGTCAGCCGGTCCGCGAGCCCGGAGGTGCGGGCTTCGACGGCGTCGATGATGTCGAGCCCGGACGGCATCGACTCGTCGAGGAGCGCACGGAGCTTCTCGGGGTCGCGTGCCGCGGCGAGCGCGATCTCCAGGTACTCGGCCTCGCTGCCGGTGCCGGTGGGCGCGGCGTTCGCGTACGAGACCCGGGGGTGGGGAGTGAAGCCGGCCGAGTACGCCATGGGCACCTCGGCGCGGCGCAGGGCGCGCTCGAAGGCGCGCTGGAAGTCTCGGTGGCTGGTGAACCGGAGGCGGCCACGCTTGGTGTAGCGCAGTCGGATGCGCTGCACCACCGGTGCGGGAGGCGGGCCTTCGGGCTGTCGCTTGCCCAGTGGTTCTTCTCCTTGTGCGGGGCGTCGCGGCTCGCGCGCCGCCCTGAGTGTCCGTGGGGCCGGGCTGCCGCGCCCTGCCCCCGGCTCACCCCTGCCGTTGTTCGTGCAGGGAGATCTCGGGAGCGGTCACGGTGCCTACGGCTGTCGTACTACCCAGAGTACGCGCCCGTGACCTCGCCGGTTCCCGGGGAGGCCATCCGAACAGCGCCCGCCGCACCTCGGCGCGCGCTTCGCGCACGGCGGCCCGGGCGGTGCGCCACACCTCGCGGACCACGTGTCCCACCGGAGTGGCGACCTGCCGGTAGGCCCAGGCGCAGGGCCGGGCGACGAGTCCGCGCCACAGCAGGACGAGCCCGCGCCCGAGGGCCCGGCTCACCCGGCCGGCCAGGTGCCAGGCGCCGAGCAGCAACCGGCCGAGGGGGGCGAGCAGGTAGGCGTACGCGGCCCGGCCGGCCGGCGCGAGCACATGCCGGTACGCGCCGGCCCCGACCGGCGCGAGGACGTACCGCCACAGCGCGGCCCAGGGCCACACGAACAGCGCCCGGCCCAGCCACGTCAGGCAGCGCCCCGCGCCACGGGCCCCGGGCGCGAGGACGTAGCGCCCCAGAGCGGTCCACGGCCACACGAAGAGCGCCATCCCCACGGCCCACCCGGCCACGGCGAGCCCCCTGGCCAGCGGCCGGAGCACCCGCCGCCCCACCGTGCGCAGCGCCCGGCCGAGCCCCTCCCCCAGCGGCCGCAGCAGCCGGGTCAGCAGCACGCTCCCGGCGGGCGCCAGCACATGGCGCCAGAGCCCGGCCCACGGCCACACGAACACGGCCCACCCGGCGAGCGCGAGGCCCCGGGCCAGCGGCCGCAGCGCGCGGCCCAGCCACGCCAGCCCCCGCCCGGCGGGCACCAGCACGTAACGCCACAGCCCGGCCCACGGCCAGACGAAGACCAGCCGGAGCAGGATCACCGCGCCCCGGCCGATCGTCTCCAGCACCGGCCCCAGCACGTGGACGCGGAACCGGCGCAGTCCCTGGCCCACGGGCCCGAGCACGTGCCGGCGCAGCATCCGGGCGGCCGCGACGAGCACGTCCCACACCACCCGTACGGGCAGGACCACGAGGACGGCCACGACCTTGACCGGCACCCGCAGGACACCGATCAGACACCCGTCGCCGTCGCTGTCGCCGCCCACAGGCTGCCGCTTTTCCATATCCATGCCGCTAAGGACACCAGAAGCGACGAAGCCGTTGCGCCGCGCCGAAGACGAAACCCCCGCCGTTGACGGCGGGGGGTTCCGGGGTTCAGCGGGTCACGCGGTCACTTCACGACCGACAGCGGCAGCAGCTTCTGCCCCGTCGGACCGATCTGGATCTGCGTGTCCATCTGCGGGCAGACGCCGCAGTCGAAGCACGGGGTCCAGCGGCAGTCCTCGACCTCGGTCTCGTCGAGGGCGTCCTGCCAGTCCTCCCACAGCCAGTCCTTGTCGAGGCCGGAGTCGAGGTGGTCCCAGGGCAGGACCTCTTCGTAGGTGCGCTCGCGGGTGGTGTACCAGGCCACGTCCACGCCGTGGGCGGGCAGCGTCTTCTCCGCCGCCCGCATCCAGCGGTCGTACGAGAAGTGCTCGCGCCAGCCGTCGAAGCGGCCGCCGTCCTCGTACACGGCGCGGATGACATCGCCGATGCGGCGGTCGCCGCGCGAGAGCAGGCCCTCGACGATGCCGGGCTTGCCGTCGTGGTAGCGGAAGCCGATGGAGCGGCCGTACTTCTTGTCGCCGCGGATCTTGTCGCGGAGCTTGCCGAGGCGGGCGTCGGTCTCCTCGGCGCTCAGCTGCGGGGCCCACTGGAAGGGGGTGTGCGGCTTCGGCACGAACCCGCCGATCGAGACCGTGCAGCGGATGTCGTTCTGCCCGGAGACCTCACGGCCCTTGGCGATGACGTTGACCGCCATGTCACCGATCTGGAGGACGTCCTCGTCGGTCTCGGTGGGCAGGCCGCACATGAAGTACAGCTTCACCTGCCGCCAGCCGTTGCCGTACGCGGTGGCGACGGTGCGGATCAGGTCCTCTTCGGAGACCATCTTGTTGATGACCTTGCGCATGCGCTCGGAGCCGCCCTCGGGGGCGAAGGTCAGGCCCGAGCGGCGGCCGTTGCGGGTCAGCTCGTTGGCCAGGTCCACGTTGAAGGCGTCCACGCGGGTCGACGGCAGGGACAGGCCCACCTTGTCGTCGGAGTAGCGGTCCGCGAGGCCCTTGGCGATGTCGGCGATCTCGGTGTGGTCCGCGGAGGACAGCGACAGCAGGCCGACCTCCTCGAAGCCGGTGGCCTTCAGGCCCTTCTCCACCATCTCGCCGATGCCGGTGATGCTTCGCTCCCGCACGGGGCGCGTGATCATGCCGGCCTGGCAGAAACGGCAGCCGCGGGTGCAGCCGCGGAAGATCTCCACGGACATGCGCTCGTGGACGGTCTCGGCGAGCGGGACCAGGGGCTGCTTGGGGTAGGGCCACTCGTCGAGGTCCATGACCGTGTGCTTGGACACGCGCCACGGCACGCCGGAGCGGTTCGGCACGACACGGCCGATGCGGCCGTCCGGCAGGTACTCGACGTCGTAGAAGCCCGGTACGTAGACGTTGCCGGTCTTCGCGAGGCGCAGCAGCACTTCCTCGCGCCCGCCCGGACGGCCTTCGGCCTTCCAGGTGCGGATGATCTCGGTCATGTCGAGGACGGCCTGCTCGCCGTCGCCGATGACCGCGCAGTCGATGAACTCCGCGATCGGCTCGGGGTTGAAGGCCGCGTGGCCGCCCGCGAGGACGATGGGGTGGTCGACGGTGCGGTTCCTCGACTCCAGCGGGATGCCCGCCAGGTCGAGGGCCGTGAGCATGTTGGTGTAGCCCAGCTCCGTGGAGAAGGACAGGCCGAACACGTCGAAGGCGCTCACGGGGCGGTGGCTGTCGACGGTGAACTGCGGCACCTTGTGCTCGCGCATCAGCTCTTCGAGGTCGGGCCACACCGAGTAGGTGCGCTCGGCGAGGACGCCCTCGCGCTCGTTGAGCACCTCGTAGAGGATCATGACGCCCTGGTTGGGCAGCCCGACCTCGTAGGCGTCCGGGTACATGAGCGCCCAGCGCACGTCGCAGGACTCCCAGGGCTTCACCGTGGAGTTGAGCTCACCACCGACGTACTGGATGGGCTTCTGCACATGCGGGAGCAGAGCTTCGAGCTGTGGGAAGACCGACTCGGACATCACGCGACTTTCGTGAAGCGGGCAGGGGGCGACTCTCAAGCGTACCCCGAGGGCCGCTCGCCCCCGCCCACGTGATCACTTGAGGGCGGCCCGGAGTTTGGGGTCGGAGGCCTTGGCCCATACGTGCGGAAGGTCGCGTTCGAGGGAGTCGGCGAAGGCTTCCTCGCGGGCGTGGAGCAGGCCCCAGGTGAAGGAGGCCTCGCCGGCGGCCCCGGCCTGGACGGCGATGCCGAACAGCGCCTCGCGGGCGACCACGCTGTCCTGGTGGTCGCCGAGCAGGGTCTGTACGGTTTTGGCGGCCTTGGCCATCCGCTTCGCCGGCTTGCCGAGGGCCGGCCGGGCGGCCTCGGCCGCGTACCGGGCCCGTTTCGCGGCCTTGCGGGCGCCGTGCAGGGCCACGTCCCGTTCGTGTCCCGGCTCCAGGGCCAGGGCGGCCTCGACGCGGTCCGCGAGGCGTGCGTCGTCGTGCAGGACGGCCTTGGGCAGGACGCTCTCGGCGGGCCGGTCGGCGGCCTTGAGCAGCGGCGGGTCGGCCAGCAGGGCCGCGAGGTCGTCCAGCAGCTCCGCGTACCAGTCGCTGTCGAGCGCGGCCAGGGCCTGCGCGCGGGTCTCGCCGCGGCGCTTGGTGTCCCAGATCAGCAGCCGGTCGCAGACCGGGCCGAGCCGCAGGGGTACCGGGACCCCGTCGAGGCCGGCGCCCAGCCGCTCGGCGAGGACCTCCTGGTCGCGGTCGACCCCGAGCTCGGCCGCCAGCCGGCGCAGCCGCTCGCCGAGCGGGTCGGTGACCTCGCGGTCCACGACCTTGCCGTAGCTCTTGAAGGCGCTCCGCAGTCGCCGGGTGGCGACGCGCATCTGGTGGACGGCGTCCGGCAGGTCGCGGCGGACGGCGGGGTCGTAGGCGACGAGGGCGGCGTGCTGGGTGCGCAGGTACGCGAGGACGTGCGCGCCCGCCGATCCGTCGGCCGCCCGCGGCCCGGCCGGGGCGGCGGGCGCGGCGCCGGTCTCGGCGAGGGCGCGGGCGAGCTTCGAGGGGGCGTCGCTGACCCGGAGTCCGGCCGTGCGGAAGGTGTCCTCGACGGCGTCGAGGAGCGCGGGGTCCGTCCCGTCCGCCAGTTCGACCTCCACCTCGGTCCAGTCGGCGCTCCGGTCGCCGCGCTCGGCGAGGACGGTGTCGGTGGACAGCTCGGCGAGCGGTGAGCCGTCGGCGTCGAGCAGGTGGGCCACTTCCCGGGAGGAGAGCAGCCGTACGAGGGGCCGCAGCGGCTCGTGGCGGACGCGCGAGCGCAGCAGGGCGGCCAGTTCCGCGGGGACGGTGTCGGAGAGGGGGGCCTGGATCTCGTCGCGGATCCCGGCGGAGACGGGGAGTTTGAGGTGCCAGCCGGCGTCCTCGCCGCCGGTGCGGCGGCGCAGGGTCACCCCGTCGGCGGCGAGCCGGAAGTCGGGGGTGTCGTAGTAGACGGCGTCGAGCTGGACGGTGCCCCGGTCGCTCACGGCGGCGATCGCGCCGGTGCCGGTGAGGTCCGGAAGCCCGCCGCCGCCCGCCCGTTTCCCGTCCGCGGATTTCCCGTCCGCCGGCTTCCCCTTCGCGGATTTCACGCCCGGTGCGCCGTCGGCGTGCGTGAACTCGAATTTCCGCTCGATCTCTCGCTTGGTGTCCGCCATGAACCGAATCTAGTACGGAACAGGTGGCGGCGGGAGGCCGCCTCCGCCGGGTGGGCGGCGGCCTCACCCCACCGTGGTCAGGCCGACAGCGGGCGCTGGACCCGGACGGACTGGAGCAGTCCGACCGCGACCCACACGGCGAACATCGACGATCCTCCGTAGGAGACGAAGGGCAGCGGGAGCCCGGCCACCGGCATGATGCCGAGGGTCATCCCGATGTTCTCGAAGGACTGGAAGGCGAACCAGGCGATGATGCCGGCGCACACGATGGTGCCGTAGAGCTCGGTGGTCTCGCGGGCGATCAGGCAGGCGCGCCAGAGGATGACGGCGAGCAGGACCAGGATCAGTCCGGCGCCGAGGAAGCCGAGTTCCTCACCGGCCACGGTGAAGACGAAGTCGGTCTGCTGCTCGGGGACGAACTGGCCGGTGGTCTGCGAGCCCTTGAAGAGCCCGGAACCCAGCAGCCCGCCGGAGCCGATGGCGATGCGCGCCTGGTTGGTGTTGTAGCCGACGCCGGCGGGGTCGAGTTCGGGGTTGGCGAAGGCCGCGAACCGGTTGATCTGGTACTCGTCGAGGACGCCGAGCTGCCAGATCAGGATGGCTCCGGCGGCGCCGGAGGCCATCAGGCCGACCACCCAGCGGTTGGAGGCGCCGGAGGCCAGCAGCACGCCCAGCACGATGATGACCATGACCATGACGGAGCCCAGGTCGGGCATCAGCATGACGATGCCCATGGGGGCGGCGGCCAGGCACAGCGCCTTCACCACGGTGCGGTGGTCGGGATGGGCGAGGTCGCCCGCGTCCACCCGGGTGGCGAGCAGCATGGCCATGCCGAGAATGATCGTGATCTTCACGAACTCGGAGGGCTGGAGCGAGAACCCGCCGCCGACCACGATCCACGCGTGGGCGCCGTTGATGGTGGCGCCGAGCGGGGTGAGCACCGCGAGGATCAGCACCAGCGAGAGCCCGTACAGCAAGGGCACGATCCCGCGCAGGGTGCGGTGCCCGAGGCAGATGGTGCCGATCATCAGCACGACGCCGATGCCGGTGTTCATGGCGTGGCGCAGGAGGAAGTAGTACGGGTCCCCCTGGTTCAGCGAGGTGCGGTTGCGGGTCGCCGACCAGACCAGCAGGCAGCCGATGCCGGACAGGGCGAGCGCGGACAGCAGTATCGGCCAGTCCAGCCGGCGCAGGACGGAGTCCCGGGCGGTCAGCTTGGCGACGGGGCCGCGCCGGGGCGCGTACCGGGAGACGGAGAACTTGTTGGCGGTCTGCATCGGGGCCTCAGTCCTGCCGGGCCACGGGCGGGGCCGGCGGTCCGGCGAGGGCGGGCACCGGTTCCTCGGGCGACGGCGGCACGTACGGCCTGATCTCGGGGGCGTCGATGGAGCCGTCGGGCTGGATGGCGGGGAGCTTGGCCTCGGGCTTGGGCAGCAGGGCCTTCTTCGGGTCCTGCTTGCCGGCCATGTCGAGGCCGTAAATGGCGTTGTAGATGTTGCGCACGGCGGGACCGGAGGCACCGGAGCCGGTGCCGCCCTGGGAGATCGTCATCACGATCGTGTAGTCCTCGGTGTACGTGGCGAACCAGGAGGTCGTCTGCTTGCCGTAGACCTCGGCGGTACCGGTCTTGGCGTGCATCGGGATCTGCTTCTGCGGCCAGCCGCCGAAGCGCCAGGCGGCGGTGCCCCGGGTGGCGACGCCTTCCAGGGCCGCGTCGATCTGGTCGCGGGTCTTCGTGGTCATCGGCAGCCGGCCGTGGGACTGCGGCTTGATCTCCTCGACCTTCTTGCCGTCGGCGCTGACGATGGCCTTGCCGAGGGTGGGGTTCCACATGGTGCCGCCGTTGGAGATGGCCGCGTAGATGGTGGCCATCTGGATGGGGGTGACGAGCGTGTCGCCCTGTCCGATGGAGTAGTTGACGGAGTCACCGGCGCGCACGAGGTTGCCTTCGAGGCAGTTCTCGTAGGACAGCAGTTCCACGTAGGTGCCGCCCTTCTTGCCGGTCTTGCACCACTGGTCCTTGTTGGCCGCCCAGAAGTTCTGCTTCCACTGGCGGTCCGGGACGCGGCCCTTCTCCTCGCCGGGCAGGTCGACGTGGGTCTCGGCGCCGAGCCCGAACTGGTGGGCGGTCTTGTAGAAGATGTCCGCGGGGTGGGCGATGGGCTTGAGCGCGCCGTCCTTGAGCCACTGCTGGTGGGCGAGGGCGTAGAAGACGGTGTCGCAGGAGACCTCCAGCGCCTGGCCGAGGGTGATGTTGCCGTGTCCCTGGGACTCGAAGTTCTTGAAGACCTGGCCGCCGATGGAGTACGAGCTGGGGCAGGGGTAGTCGCCGTCGAACTTGTACCCGGCGTTGACGGCCGCGGTGGTCGGGATGACCTTGAAGATGGAGCCGGGGGCGGCCTGGCCCTGGATGACCCGGTTCATCAGCGGGACGTTGGAGTCCTTGGCGGTGAGCTTGGCGTACTCCTTGGCGGAGATGCCGCCGACCCACACGTTGGGGTCGTACGTCGGGTTGGAGGCCATCGCGACGACCCGGCCCGTCTTGGACTCCAGCACCACGACGGCGCCGGCGTCGGCTTTGTAGTTGACGCCGGTGTTGCGGTCGAGCTGCTTGCGCGCCTCGACCATCGCCGCGTTCAGCTCGTACTCGGTGACGGCCTGGACGCGGGCGTCGATGCTGGTGATCACGTTGGCGCCGGGGACCGCCGGATCGTTGGCGGCCTCGCCGATGACCCGGCCGAGGTTGTCGACCTCGTAGCGGGTGACGCCGGACTTGCCGCGCAGTTGCTTGTCGTAGGTGCGCTCCAGGCCGAAGCGGCCGACCTGGTCCGAGCGCAGGAACGGCGAGTTCGTGTTCTTCGCCTTGATGATCTCGTCGTCGGTGACCGGGGAGAGGTAGCCGAGGACCTGCCCGCTGTTGGCGCCGCCGGGGGCCGGGTAGCGGCGTACGGCGGTGGGTTCGGCGGTGATGCCGGGGAAGTCCTCGGGGCGTTCGCGGATCTGGAGGGCCTGCTGGGTGGTGGCCTCCAGGGTCACCGGGATGGGCTGGTACGGGGAGCCGTTCCAGCAGGGCTGCGGGGTCTTGGAGTCGCAGAGACGGACCTTGTCCATGACGTCCTGCGGCTTCATGTCGAGCACCCCGGCGAGCCGGGTCAGGACGCCTTTGCCCTTGTCCTTTATCTTCATCAGCTCGGTACGGCTGGCGGAGACGACCAGACGGGTCTCGTTGTCGGCCAGCGGGACGCCGCGGGCGTCGAGGATGGACCCGCGGACGGCGGGCTGGACGACCTGCTGTACGTGGTTGTTCTTGGCCTCGTCGGCGTACTCCTGCCCGTTGCGGATCTGGAGGTACCAGAGCCGGCCGCCCAGGGTGAGCAGCAGGGAGAAGACGAGCACCTGGAGGATGACGAGCCGGATCTGCACCCGGGGGGTGCGGCCGGTCTCCGGAATGTTGGTCACGACTGCTCCCCCGTCACAGCTTCTTGACGCTCTTCACGCCCTTGACGCCCTTGATCCGGGGCGGTCGCCCCGCCCGGCCCCGCCCGCTCCGAAGGCGCAGGCCGCCGCGCTGGCTGCCGATGCGCAGCCCCGTCCCGCCGGCCAGCCAGCCGGAGGAGACGTCCTTGCCCTGGGGCGGTCCGCCGCCCGCTTCGACGGCCATCGGGTCGTTCTCCGCGCGCCGGGCCAGCGCCATGATGAACGGCACCGTGAAGGGCGCGAGCAGCAGGTCGTACAGCATGGCGGTGAACAACAGCCCCACCAGGCCCACGTGGCGGGCGGCGGTGTCGCCGACGAGGGCGCCCACGCCCGCGTACAGCAGGGTGGAGCCGAACGCGGCGGCGACGACGGTGAGCATCGGCCCCCAGGCGGAACGGAACCGCCCGTTGTCCGGGCGTACGAGGCCCACCAGGTAGCCGATCACGCACAGGACGAGCGCGTACCGCCCGGCGGCGTGGTCGGCGGGCGGGGCCAGGTCGGCGAGCAGACCGGCGCCGAAGCCGATGAGCACGCCGCCGACGGGCCCGTAGACCAGGGCGAGGGCGACGACCGTCAGCAGGACGAGGTCGGGGACGGCTCCGGGCAGCTGGAGCCGGCCGAGGACGGTGACCTGGATGACGAGCGCGACGGCGACGAGCGTGCCCGACAACAGGATCCGGTTGAAGCGCATGGTGGTCGGCTCCTACTCGTCGTCCGGCTTGCCCGCGGCGCCGGCGGACGCGGACGGGGTGACCGTGACGGTGACCGTCGGGGTGGGCTTGGGGGCCTCTGGCTTGGGCGGCAGGACGGCGTCGCGGGGGTCCTCGCGCGGGGGCATGACGACGACGCCGACGATGTCCAGGCGGGAGAACCCGACGAACGGCCGCACCCACACGGTGCGCGTCAGGTCGCCGCGCGAGGGGTCGACCTTGACGACCTCGCCGATGGGGACGCCGGGCACGAAGGGCTTGTTGCCGCGGGAGCCGAAGGTGACGAGCCGGTCGCCCGGGTTCACCTTGGCCTTGCCGTTGAGCATCTGCACGGAGAGGGCGCGGTCGCCCTGACCGGTGGCGAAACCGAGTTCGCCGGTCTTCTCCAGGCGGGTGCCGACGGTGAAGTCGGGGTCGTTGGCGAGGACCACGGTGGCGGTGTCGGGGCCGACCGTGGTGACGCGGCCGACGAGGCCGTCGCCGTTCAGGACGGTCATGTCGCGCTCGATGCCGTCCTTGCTGCCCGCGTCGATGGTGACGGTCCAGGAGAAGCCCTGGGCCGCTCCTATCGCGATGACCTCGGCGCCCTTGATGCCGTACTGCCCGGCGCCGGCCCGCTTGAGCATCTGGTCGAGCTCGTGGATCCGGCTGCGGGTCTGGTCGTCGCTGCCCAGCTTGGCCTTGAGCGCGGTGTTCTCGCGCTCCAGCGTCGCGATCCGGTTGTGGCGCTCACCGGAGTCGCGTACGGCCCCTATCGCGTTGCCGACCGGGTCCACCGCCGTGGCCATGCCCTTCTCGACGGGGCCGAAAACCGATGCGGCGGCCTGCCGGGCGCCGTCCACCGGCGACTCCTCGCCCGCTCTGATGTCCACCGTGATCAAAGCGAACGCGATGGCGATCAGCAGCACCAGGAGCAGCCGGCTCTCTCGTGTGTCCCTCACGTGTGGAGGCCGTGCCTTCCTCGTAGAAACCCATGCGGCGGAGCCGCTCCGGTGGAGCCGGGGCACGCACCGGACTGTGCCTGTATATCAACGATCCGCCGCACGGGCGCGGTAGCACCCGTACGGCGGATCCTTGTGTTCCGCTTGCCCCTTTGACGGGGTTTCGGTCACCGCCGGGGCTGGGCGTCCAGGACCTGCTGGAGGGCTTCGAACTCCTCGACGCACTTGCCGGAGCCGAGGGCCACGGAGTCGAGGGGGTCTTCCGCGATGTGGATCGGCATGCCCGTCTCGCGGCGCAGCCGCTCGTCGAGCCCGCGCAGCAGGGCGCCGCCGCCGGTGAGCACGATGCCGCGGTCCATGATGTCGCCGGAGAGCTCCGGCGGGCACTTGTCGAGCGTGGTCTTGACCGCGTCGACGATGGCGTTGACCGGTTCCTCGATGGCCTTGCGGACCTCGGCGGCCGAGATGACCACGGTCTTCGGCAGCCCGGACACCAGGTCCCGGCCGCGGATCTCGGTGTGCTCGTCCTTGTCGAGGTCGTACGCCGACCCGATGGTGATCTTGATCTGCTCGGCGGTGCGCTCGCCGAGGAGGAGCGAGTACTCCTTCTTGATGTGCTGGATGATCGCGTTGTCCAGCTCGTCACCGGCCACCCGGATGGACTGCGCCGTGACGATTCCGCCGAGCGAGATGACGGCGACCTCGGTGGTGCCGCCGCCGATGTCCACGACCATGTTGCCGGTGGCCTCGTGGACGGGCAGGCCCGAGCCGATGGCGGCGGCCATGGGCTCTTCGATGATGTGCACCTGGCGGGCGCCGGCCTGCGTGGACGCCTCGATGACCGCGCGGCGCTCCACTCCGGTGATGCCGGAGGGCACGCAGACCACCACGCGCGGACGCGCCAGGTACCGGCGCTTGTGGATTTTGAGGATGAAGTACCGGAGCATCCGCTCGGTGATCTCGAAGTCGGCGATGACGCCGTCCTTGAGGGGCCGTACGGCGACGATGTTGCCGGGCGTCCGGCCGATCATCTTCTTCGCCTCGGAGCCGACCGCCAGGATGCCACCGGTGTTCGTGTTGATGGCGACCACGGACGGCTCGTTCAGGACGATTCCCCGGCCCCTCACGTACACCAGCGTGTTGGCGGTCCCGAGGTCGATCGCCATGTCACGGCCGATGAACGACATGTTGTTCCCCTTGTTCCCCATGAGGAGCGTCTGGCCTTCCAGTTGATAGCTGCTGCTGTCAGGTCGGCGAGGTGGGTGTGTGGGTGGAGGCCCCATCGTAATGCCGCGTGTGCGCGCACCGCGCGACGGGACTCCGGCAATCCCGCCGGAACGGATACCCGTCCCCTTAGTGGTGACGTCGTGTCCTGTCCAGGCGTTCCCGCTCGGCGCCCGTAATACCGAAGGGCGACCGAAATTACTTCGGTCGCCCCAGGTCATGAGCGCTATATGGCTGATGTCTCGTCAGGAAAGAGTGCTCAGAGAGCGGGGAAGAACAGCTTCAGCTCCCGCTCCGCGGACTCCTCGGAATCCGAGGCGTGGACCAGGTTCTCCCGGGTGACGGTACCGAAGTCCCCCCGGATGGACCCGGGCGCGGCGGCGATCGGGTCGGTGGGTCCGGCCAACTGGCGGACACCCTCGATCACGCGTTCCCCTTCGACCACCAGGGCGACGACCGGACCGCCGGCCATGAAGCCCATGAGGGGCTCGTAAAAGGGCTTGCCCTTGTGCTCGCCGTAGTGCGCTTCCAGCGTCGCCTCGTCCAGCGTGCGCAGCTCCAGCGCGGGGATGGTCCAGCCGGCCTTCCGCTCGATGCGGCCGATGATCTCGCCGATCAGGCCGCGCCGGACGGCGTCGGGCTTGAGCAGGACGAGGGTGCGCTGGGTCATGTGGTAACTCCTTGCGGCATACGGGTGCGGTAGGGCGAATCTACAGGGCCGTTACGGGGAACCGTCACGCAGCGTCAGGAGCGGCGGCTTCCGCCTGTGCGGCCCACCGCGCCTTGGCCGCGTCGATCTTCCGGCCGTAGTGCACGGAGCACCACCACAGGCCCGCGAAGACGGCGCCCAGGAAGAACATCGTCGGGACCACGAAACCGCTCGCGATCAGGCCGATCTGCAGCGCCCAGCCGAGCGGCACCGCGCCGGGACGCGAGAGCATCCCGCACAGCAGCACCGACAGCAGCATGACGACGCCGCACACCGTCCACACCTGGGCCTGGGTCAGGTCCGGGTTCTTCATGGCCACCAGGCCCGCGAAGCCGACGACGAAGAACTCGCCGATCAGCGTGCTCGCGCAGAGCGTGCGCATCGATCCCTCAGCCCCTCTTGAACAGCAGGCGGGCCTCGCCCACCGTGATCACGGAACCGGTCACCAGGACCCCGGCCCCACCGTATTCGGCCTCTTCCTCCGCCAGGGTGACCGCCGCCTCCAGGGCGTCGTCCAGCCGCGGCTCCACCTGCACCCGCTCCGGCCCGAAGACCTCCACCGCGACGGCCGCCAGCTCGTCGGCGCCCATCGCCCGGTGGCTGGTGTTCTCCGTGACGACGACCTCCGCGAAGATCGGCTCGAAGGCCTCCAGGACGCCCCTGACGTCCTTGCCCTCGCTCGCCGCCACCACACCGATCAGCCGGCTGAAGCCGAAGGCCTCGGTGACGGCTTCCGCCGTCACCCGCGCCCCGGCCGGGTTGTGCGCGGCGTCGAGGATCACCGTCGGGCTGCGCCGCACGACCTCCATGCGGCCCGGCGAGGTCACCGCGGCGAAGGCCCGGCGCACCGTGTCCGCGTCCAGCTCCCGCGCGTGCTCCGCGCCGACGCCGAAGAAGGCCTCGACGGCGGCCAGCGCCACCGCCGCGTTGTGCGCCATGTGGGCGCCGTACAGCGGCAGGAAGATCCCGTCGTACTCGCCTCCCACCCCGCGCAGGGTCAGCATCTGGCCGCCGACCGCCACCTCGCGGGAGACGACCCCGAACTCCATGCCCTCGCGGGCCACGGTCGCGTCCACCTCGACGGCCTTCTTCAGCAGCACCTGCGCCGCGTCCACCGGCTGCTGCGCCAGGATGACGGTGGCGTCCTGCTTGATGACGCCGCCCTTCTCCTGGGCGATCTCGCCGGTCGTGGAGCCGAGCCGGTCCGTGTGGTCGAGGCTGATCGGGGTGATCACCGCGACCGAACCGTCGATCACGTTGGTGGCGTCCCAGGTGCCGCCCATGCCGACCTCGACCACGGCCACGTCGACGGGCGCGTCCGCGAAGGCCGCGTAGGCCATCCCGGTGAGCACCTCGAAGAACGACAGCCGGTACTCCTCGGCGGCGTCGACCATCTCCACGTACGGCTTGACGTCGTGGTAGGTCTCCACGAAGCGCTCGGCGCTGATCGGCACCCCGTCCAGGCTGATCCGCTCGGTCACCGACTGCACGTGCGGGCTGGTGTAACGGCCGGTGCGGAGCTCGAAGGCGTTCAGCAGGGCCTCGATCATGCGGGCCGTGCTGGTCTTGCCGTTGGTGCCGGTGACATGGATGGACGGGTACGCGCGCTGCGGCTCGCCCAGTACGTCCATCAGCGCGGCGATCCGGCTGACGGACGGCTCCAGCTTGGTCTCGCCCCAGCGCGAGGCCAGCTCCTGCTCCACCTCCAGGAGCGCCTTCGCCACCTCCGGGTCCTCGGGGCGGGAGGGCACCGCATCGGCCGCCGCGGGCGGTCCGGCCTGGGCGCGCAGGGTGCGGCTGCCGGCCTCGATCACCGCCAGGTCGGGGTCGCGGCCGGACTCTTCCGCCACTATCTGGTCGAACTCGTCGAAGGAGTCGTCGAGGTGGTCGACGCCGTCACGGTCGGGGATCTCGGGCTGCTGCTCACTCACGGGCCCCAGTCTACGGACGAGGACCCCCGGGACTTTCGGCCCGGCCGTTTCGGGACCATCGGCGACGAAAGCGACCGGATCGTTATGCAAGCCTTGCGGACATCAGATTGGGGAACAAATGCCGCAGGCCAGCGCCAACAAGACAGCCTCCAGCCGCGACATAGGCATCGACCTGGGGACCGCGAACACCCTCGTCTACGCCCGTGGGCACGGGATCGTCCTCAATGAGCCGTCCGTGGTCGCGGTCAAGGCCGGCACGACCACCGCCCTCGCCGTCGGGACGGAGGCCAAGGAGACCATCGGCCGCACCCCGGGCTCCATCACCACGATCCGCCCCCTCAAGGACGGGGTGATCTGCGACTACGAGGCCGCCGAGGAGATGATCCGGCACTTCGTGCGCAAGGCCGTCCCCGGCCGCCGCCCCCGCACCCGGATGGTGATCTGCGTGCCCTCCGGGGTGACCCCGGTCGAACGGCGGGCCATCGTCCAGGCCGCCACCCGGGCCGGCGCCAAGGCGGTCCACCTGATCGAGGAGCCGATGGCGGCGGCCATCGGCGCGGGACTGCCCGTCGCGGAGGCCCGGGGCTCGATGGTCGTCGACATCGGCGGCGGCACCAGCGAGGTCGCCGTCATCTCCCTCGGCGGGATCGTCACCTCGCGGTCCCTGCGGGTCGGCGGCGACCGGCTGGACACGGCCGTCGCGGACCACGTGCGCAAGGAACACGGGCTGCTCATCGGCGAGCGCACCGCCGAGGACGTCAAGATCGGCATCGGCTCGGCGTGGCCCGTCCCGGAGCGGCCCGAGCTGGAGACCCGTACGTTCACCGTGCGCGGCCGCGAGCGGGTCGGCGGCATGCCGAAGACGCTGGAGCTGACCGCCCGGGACGTGCGCTCCGCCCTCGACGAGCCGGTCGAGGCGATCATCGCCGCCGTCCGCTCCACCCTGGAGGAGTGCCCGCCCGAACTGTCCGGCGACGTGATGCAGCACGGCATCGTCCTCACCGGCGGCGGCGCCCTCCTGCCCGGCCTCGACCTGCGCATCGCCTCCGCCACGGGCATCCCGGTCTTCGTCGCGGACGCCCCGCTGGACTGCGTGGCGCTGGGCTCGGGCCAGTGCGTGGAGGATCTCGACTCGCTGGACGGGCTGCTGCGCGGTCAGACCGTCAAGGGTTAACCCCGCGGCAGCGTGGCCACCACCTCGTACGTGTCCCGCGTGCGGGTCGCCGTCAGGGTGCCGCCCAGGCTGCTGACGCGTTCGGCCATGCTCGCCGTGCCCGAGCCCGCCGAGACGGGGGCGCGGCCCGGGGTGCGGGCCGGGAGGCCGTTGCGGACGGCGATCCGCAGCTGGGGGCCGTCCACCCGGATCGCCACGTCGATGGTCTCGCCGTGCGCGTGCTTGGCGGCGTTGGTCAGGCACTCCTGCACCACCCGGTAGACCGCCGCCTGCCGCAGCGGCGACAGCGCGTGCGCGTCCGGGTCCATCGCGAGCCGGACCGGCGAACCGGCCTGCCCGCTCTCGCGCGCCAGCGCCGCCAGCCCCTCGACGCCCGGGGTCGCGGCCCGCTCCCCGCGCTGCACGATGATCTCGTTGAGCACCAGGTGGGCCCGGCGCGCGGTGTCGGCCAGCTCCTCGAAATCCTTCGCGTACGCCGTCTCGCGCGCCCGCACGGAGAGCACCTCGGAGCGCACCGTGAGCAGGGTGAGCTCCCGCCCGACGAAGTCGTGGACGTCGCGGGCGACGGAGGTCCGCTCCTGCTGGACGGCGTTCAGCACCGCCGACTCGGCGCGCCGGGCCTCCAGCTCGCGGACCAGGTCGTGCCGGTAGGCGGCGATCCCGACCGCCGAGGCGAGCACCCCGATCGGCACCACCAGGCTGAGGAAGGCGCTGAGGGTCTCCGCCCGCGGCTCGGGCCAGCCCGGCAGGCTGAACACCGCGAGCGCGAAGGCCACGTAACCGAGGGTGGCGAGGACGCCGGCCCGCCGGCCCCGGTAGCGCCCGACGGAGTACAGGGCGAACTGGATCAGGGTCAGCTCGTGCAGCCAGCCGATGAACAGCAGCGAGGTCGCGAACGCCAGCCACGGCATCCGGCGCCGCACCAGCAGGGTCGAGCAGCCCAGGGTGAGCACGGCGGCGGCCTGGAACCCGGTCAGCGAGTTGTCGGCGGCGGCCAGGCCCGGCAGGTCCAGCGCCATCAGGCCCAGGCAGACCGCGGCGGCGAGGGCGTCCTGCGCCCGCGGCGAGCCGGCCCAGTCCTCCGTGAGCCGACGGCCGCAGGCCACGACCCGGTGGAACACCGAGAGGGCGGGCTTGAGGGGCATGCCCCCATCATCCGTGCTCGGCGGCCGGGATCGGATCCACGAGACGGACATATGACGTGATATGCGGCACTCGGCAGGGGTCTGGACGGAGCCGCCGGCCCCGCCCGCTCCGGGGACGGCTGAGGCCCCCTTCCCCCGGCCGGCGGCAGGGGGAAGGGGGCCTCGTCGAACGGGTTACGCGGCGGGCAGCGCGTCCAGCTGGGCCTGGATGCGGGCGATGTCCGCCTCGGCCTTGGCCAGCCGGCCCTTGATCTTGTCCACGACGTTGTCGGGGGCCTTGGCCAGGAAGGCCTCGTTCCCGAGCTTCGCCTCGGCCTGCTGCTTCTCCTTCTCGGCGGCCGCCAGGTCCTTGCCCAGGCGCTTGCGCTCCGCGGGCACGTCGATGGTCCCCGACAGGTCGAGGGCGACGGTGGCCCCGGCGACCGGCAGGGTCGCGGTGGCGCTGAAGTCCGCGCCCTCCGGCTGGAGGCGCAGCAGCTGGCGGATGGCGGCCTCGTGCGCGGCCAGCGGCGTACCGGCCAGGTCCAGGCGGGCCGGGACCTTCTGGCCGTCCTGGAGGCCCTGCTCCTTGCGGAAGCGGCGGACCTCGGTGACCACGGCCTGGACGCTGAGGACCTCGGCCTCGGCGGCCTCGTCGCGGAAGCCGCTGTCCTTCGGCCACTCGGCGATGACGAGGGACTCGCCGCCGGTCAGCGTGGTCCACAGGGTCTCGGTGACGAAGGGGACCACGGGGTGCAGCAGGCGCAGCATGACGTCGAGGACCTCGCCCAGGACCCGGCCCGAGACCTTGGCCTGCTCGCCGCCCGCGAAGAAGGTCGTCTTCGACAGCTCGACGTACCAGCTGAAGACCTCGTCCCACGCGAAGTGGTAGAGCGAGTCCGACAGCTTCGAGAACTGGTAGTCCTCGTAGTACGCGTCGACCTCGGCCACGGTCTTGTTGAGGCGCGAGAGGATCCACCGGTCGGTGGCCGACATCTGCTCGGGGGCCGGCAGCTCGCCCTCGACGGTGGCGCCGTTCATCAGCGCGAAGCGCGTGGCGTTCCAGATCTTGTTGGCGAAGTTGCGGGAGGCCTGGACCCAGTCCTCGCCGATCGGCACGTCGACGCCGGGGTTGGCGCCGCGGGCCAGGGTGAAGCGGACGGCGTCGGAGCCGTACTCGTCCATCCAGTCCAGCGGGTTGACGGCGTTGCCGAAGGACTTCGACATCTTCTTGCCGAACTGGTCGCGGACCATGCCGTGCAGGGCGATGGTGTGGAACGGCGGGGTGCCGTCCATCGCGTACAGGCCGAACATCATCATCCGGGCGACCCAGAAGAAGAGGATGTCGTACCCGGTGACCAGGACGGAGTTCGGGTAGAACTTCGCGAGGCTCTCCGTCTGCCGCGGCCAGCCCAGGGTGGAGAAGGGCCACAGGCCGGAGGAGAACCAGGTGTCCAGGACGTCCGTGTCCTGGCGCCAGCCCTCGCCCGCCGGCGGCTGCTCGTCCGGTCCGACGCAGACGATCTCGCCGTTGGGGCCGTACCAGACCGGGATGCGGTGGCCCCACCACAGCTGGCGCGAGATGCACCAGTCGTGGAGGTTGTCGACCCAGTCGAAGTAGCGCTTCTCCATCTCCTGCGGGTGGATCGTGACGCGGCCGTCGCGGACCGCGTCACCGGCGGCCTGGGCCAGCGGGGCGACCTTGACCCACCACTGCATCGACAGGCGCGGCTCGACCGTGGTCTTGCAGCGGGAGCAGTGGCCCACGGAGTGGGTGTACGGGCGCTTCTCCGCGACGATCCGGCCCTCGGCCCGCAGGGCGGCGACGATGGCGGAGCGGGCCTCCATGCGGTCCAGGCCCAGGAAGGGGCCGTGGACGGTGATGACGGCGTGCTCGTCCATGACCGCGAGGTTGGGCAGGCCGTGGCGCTGGCCGATCTCGAAGTCGTTCGGGTCGTGCGCCGGAGTCACCTTGACGGCGCCGGTGCCGAACTCGGGGTCGACGTGGCTGTCGGCGACCACGGGGATGGAGCGGTCGGTCAGCGGCAGCTTGACGAGCGTGCCCACCAGGTGCCGGTAGCGCTCGTCGTCCGGGTGGACCGCGACGGCGGTGTCGCCGAGCATCGTCTCGGCGCGGGTCGTCGCGACGACGAGGCTGTCGGCGCCCTCGCCGTAGCGGATCGAGACGAGCTCGCCCTCGTCGTCCTGGTACTCGACCTCGATGTCGGAGATCGCGGTGAGGCAGCGCGGGCACCAGTTGATGATGCGCTCGGCGCGGTAGATCAGCTCGTCGTCGTAGAGCTTCTTGAAGATCGTCTGGACGGCCTCGGACAGCCCCTCGTCCATGGTGAACCGCTCGCGGGACCAGTCGACGCCGTCGCCGAGGCGGCGCATCTGCCCGGAGATCTGGCCGCCGGACTCGTCCTTCCACTGCCAGACGCGATCGACGAACGCCTCACGGCCGAGGTCGTGACGGGACTTGCCCTCCTTGGCCAGCTCGCGCTCCACGACGTTCTGCGTCGCGATGCCGGCGTGGTCCATGCCGGGCTGCCAGAGCGTCTCGTGGCCCTGCATGCGCTTGCGGCGGGTGAGGGCGTCGATCAGCGTGTGCTCGAAGGCGTGGCCCAGGTGCAGGCTGCCCGTGACGTTCGGCGGCGGGATGACGACGGTGTACGCGGGCTTGTCGCTCTTCGCGTCGGCCGTGAAGTAGCCACGCTCTACCCAGCGCTCGTAGAGCATCCCCTCTACCTCGGCCGGCGCGTACTGGGTCGGCAGTTCGGAGCTGGGGGCACTGGGTGTCTGCGTGTTCTCGGTCACGGGGCACAGGATACGGGGGGCGCCACCCCCGTCACGAATCGATACCCGTGGACGGGGAGATGTGCCGCGGGGTGCCGCGGGGGTCCCGGCGGCGTCGTGGTTCGGTAACGCCTGGGGCCCCGGTCCCCCGGGCCGGGCCCGCTTCCGCCAGGATGTGAGGAACAGATAAGCAACCTCACAGGGGGACGCGGGATGAGTTACCACCAGCCAGGTCCGTACGGGCAGCCGCAGCAGCCGGGGCCGTACGGCCAGCAGCCCCCGCCGCCGCCGAACCCGTACGGCCAGCCCGCCCCGCAGCCGGGCTACGGCTACCCCCAGGCCCCGCCGCCGCCCCCGCCGGCGTACCCCCAGCAGGGCGGCTACGCGCAGCCGCCGCAGCCGCCCCAGCCCGCGTACGGCTACCAGCAGCCCCCGTACGGCGGCGGCATACCCCCGCAGCAGCCCCCGAAGAAGTCGAAGGCCGGCGTCGTCATCGGCGTGATCGTGGCGGTGGCGGTCGTCGCGGGCGGCGGCTGGTGGTTCCTGAAGGGCGACGGCGGCTCCGGCACGGCCTCGGCCGGCACCAAGGGCTACAAGCTGGTCTTCCCCGAGGCCGTGGACCAGTACAAGAAGACACCGGCCAAACCCGGCGCGCCCGGCAGCAACCCGGTCCTCAGCCCGGAGGAGAAGGCCAAGGTCGAAGCGGTGGGTGTGCGCAACGCCCAGAGCGCCGGCGCCCAGTACCAGCTCAACGGGGACGCGAAGGGGAAGACGGTCACCACCAAGGGCTACTGGGGCGACATCGCCGACCCCGAGAAGGCCGTCGACGGCTACTTCGCGAGCGTCGGCCAGCCCAACAAGGAAGCCGACGCGGCCGGTCTCAAGTACGAGCTGGTCGGCACGCCGAAGGCGTTCGCTCCGGCCGGCTTCAAGGGCGCCGTCATGAAGTGCGCCACCGTCAAGATGAGCAGCAGCAAGCCCGGTACGAGCAAGACGCCCGGCAGCGTCCAGGTCCCCACCTGCGCCTGGAGCGACCGCTCGACCCTGGTCCCGGTCAACATGGTCGACCCGGCCACGGTCCTGATCGGCGGAGGCGGCTCGCTCGACGAGGTCGCCGCGGTGGCCGCGAAGCTCTACGACACCTCGCGCACCAAGGCCTGATCCGGCCGCGGCACGGGAACACGGAGAAGGGGCGCCCCGGCGGGGGCGCCCCTTCTCCATGTGCGCTTCGGTCAGGCCGACTTCTCGTGCGGGCCCTGGTCCTTCGGGACGATGCGCGGGACCAGCGTCGGATTGACGTTGGAGCGGACCACGTCCGGGGTGATGACCACGCGGGCCACGTCCTTGCGGGACGGGACCTCGTACATCACCGACATCAGGACCTCTTCCATGATGGCGCGCAGGCCGCGCGCGCCGGTCTGGCGGAGGATCGCCTGGTCCGCGATGGCTTCGAGGGCCTCGCGCTCGAAGTCCAGCTCGACGCCGTCGAGTTCGAACAGCCGCTGGTACTGCTTCACCAGCGCGTTGCGCGGCTCGATGAGGATCTGCAGCAGCGCCTCGCGGTCGAGGTTGTGCACCGAGGTCAGGACGGGCAGGCGGCCGATGAACTCGGGGATCATCCCGAACTTCACCAGGTCCTCCGGCATGACCTCCTGGAACTGGTTGCTCTCCTCGATCTCCCGCTTGGAGCGGATCGTGGCGGCGAACCCGATGCCCTTGGCGCCCGCACGCGACTCGATGATCTTCTCCAGGCCGGCGAAGGCGCCGCCGACGATGAAGAGCACGTTCGTCGTGTCGATCTGGATGAACTCCTGGTGCGGGTGCTTGCGGCCGCCCTGCGGCGGCACCGAAGCCGTCGTGCCTTCCAGGATCTTCAGGAGGGCCTGCTGGACGCCCTCGCCCGAAACGTCGCGCGTGATCGAAGGGTTCTCGCTCTTGCGGGCGACCTTGTCGATCTCGTCGATGTAGATGATGCCGGTCTCGGCCTTCTTGACGTCGTAGTCAGCGGCCTGGATCAGCTTCAGCAGGATGTTCTCGACGTCCTCGCCGACGTACCCGGCCTCCGTCAGCGCCGTCGCGTCGGCGATGGCGAACGGGACGTTCAGCATGCGGGCGAGGGTCTGGGCCAGCAGGGTCTTGCCGGAGCCCGTCGGGCCGAGCAGCAGGATGTTGGACTTCGCGAGCTCGATCGCGTCGTCCCGGCCCTGCGCGCCGCCGTTCTCGCCGGCCTGGACCCGCTTGTAGTGGTTGTAGACCGCTACCGAGAGCGCCTTCTTCGCCGGCTCCTGGCCGACGACGTAGCTCTCCAGGAACTCGTAGATCTCACGGGGCTTGGGGAGTTCCTCCCACCGGACCTCGGAGGTCTCCGCGAGTTCCTCTTCGATGATCTCGTTGCAGAGGTCGATGCACTCGTCGCAGATGTACACACCGGGTCCTGCGATGAGCTTCTTCACCTGCTTCTGGCTCTTTCCGCAGAACGAGCACTTGAGCAGGTCGCCGCCGTCACCGATGCGTGCCACGAGGTGCTTCCCCTTCGCCTGGGAGACGCTTGGTTCAGCGACTCCTGGTGCCTCATATCCGACGGTACCTTGCCGGGGGCCCCGAGCGGGGCCCCCTTGACGTGGTTCACATCGCCGAATCCGACGAGGTGTCCACGCCAATTGGCGGCAAGGATCAGGCCGCGTTCATCTTGCGGGTGGAGACGACCTGGTCGATCAGGCCGTATGCCAGCGCGTCCTCGGCCGTGAGGATCTTGTCGCGCTCGATGTCCTCGCGGATCTTGTCGATCGGCGTGGTCGAGTGCTTGGCCAGCATGCTCTCCAGCTGGTCGCGCATGCGCAGGATCTCGTTGGCCGCGATCTCCAGGTCGGAGAGCTGCTCGCGGCCGGTGCCGCCCGAGGGCTGGTGGATCAGCACACGGGCGTTCGGCAGCGCCAGGCGCTTGCCGGGGGTGCCGGCGGCGAGCAGGACGGCGGCGGCCGAGGCCGCCTGGCCCATGCAGACCGTCGAGATGTCCGGCTTCACGAACTGCATCGTGTCGTAGATCGCGGTCAGCGCGGTGAAGGAACCACCGGGGCTGTTGATGTAGATCGAGATGTCGCGGTCCGGGTCCATCGACTCCAGGCACAGCAGCTGCGCCATGACGTCGTTGGCGGAGGCGTCGTCGATCTGCACTCCGAGGAAGATGATGCGCTCCTCGAAGAGCTTCGCGTACGGGTCGTACTCGCGCACGCCCTGCGAGGTGCGCTCGACGAAGCGCGGGATGACGTAGCGGTTGTCCACCTGCGGGCCGGAGTAGAGGCCGCTCGCGGAGAAGCTCGCGGAGAAGTTGTTCTGCATCTGGGTGTTCACCATCCTGGTGGCGTTCTGCGGGCTGAGGTTGCCTGGGCCGTGGGGCCGGCGGGGCCGGCGTACGGGGCTTCGTGCGCCGGGGCCGGGATCAGGCGCCGGTGCCGCCGCCGCCGGGGACCAGGGACGCGGCGGAGATGATCTCGTCGATCAGGCCGTACGCCTTGGCCTCCTCGGCCGTGAACCAGCGGTCGCGGTCGCCGTCGCGGATGATCGCCTCCACGGTCTGGCCCGAGTGGTGCGCGGTGATCTCAGCCATGCGCTGCTTGGTGCGCAGCAGGTACTGGGCCTGGATCTTGATGTCCGAGGCGGTGCCGCCGATGCCGGCGGAGCCCTGGTGCATCAGGATGTCGGTGTTCGGCAGCGAGAAGCGCTTGCCGGCGGTGCCGCCGGTGAGCAGGAACTGGCCCATGGAGGCGGCCATGCCCATGCCGATGGTGACGACGTCGTTCGGGATGTACTGCATGGTGTCGTAGACCGCCATGCCCGCCGTCACGGAGCCACCGGGGCTGTTGATGTACAGGTAGATGTCCTTCTCCGGCTCGGCGGCCAGGAGCAGGAGCTGCGCCGTGATCTTGTTCGCGATGTCGTCGTCGACCTGCTGGCCGAGGAAGATGATGCGCTCGCCGAGCAGCCGGTTGTAGACATGGTCGCCGAGGCCGCCACCGATGGACGGCTCACCCGCGGCGTAAGGCTTCAGATTCGTCACGTATCCACCTGCTCGTCTCCGACGGCCACATGCCGTCTCAGCGTCTCGTTCTGGGGCGCGGACCAACCGGGGGGACGATGCCCGCCGGTGTCGGGTACTCCCGTGCCCTCGTATTCATGGACCCTAACGCGCAGGTGGGACAACGCCATCCCGCTTCCCGAACTGTTCGCTCGGAGCGCAAGGTAACCGGGCCCTTCGAGGAGCGTCACGGGGGCACGGGGAAGGGCCCGGACGCGGCTGCGTCCGGGCCCTCACAGGCACTGCTCCGGGGCCTGGGCCCAGGGGGTGTTACTTGGCCTCGTCGCCCTCGGTCTGCGCGGCCTCGGTCTCGCCGGCCTCGGTCTCGGCGGCGGCCTCCACGGCGGCCTCGTCCTCGTCCTCGTCGGACAGGTCGATGACCTCACCGTTGGTGTCGACGACCTTGGCCTTCTCGACGACGACCGCGAGGGCCTTGCCGCGGGCGACCTCGCCGACGAGCATCGGGACCTGGCCGCCCTCGACGACGGCCTGGGCGAACTGGTCCGGGGACATGCCCGAGGACTGCGCGCGGCGCATGAGGTGCTCGGTGAGCTCCTCCTGGTTGACGCCCAGCTTCTCCTTGTTGACCAGGGCGTCCAGCAGGAACTGGGTCTTGATGCCCTTGACGGCCTGCTCGGTGGTCTCGGCGTCGAACTCCTCGGCCGTCTTGCCCTGGATCTCGAGGAACTTCTCCAGGTTCAGACCCATCTGGCCGAGCTGGTGGTGCTCCAGGTTGTGCTTGCGGGTCTGCACCTCGTCCGCGAGCAGCTTCTCGGGGACCGGGATCTCCACGAGCTCCAGGAACTTCTCCAGGACGCGCTCCTGGGCCTGGGTGGCCTGGTCGTACTGCTTCATGTTCTCAAGGCGCTTGCGGCTGTCCGCCTTGAGCTCTTCGAGGGTGTCGAACTCGCTCGCCATCTGCGCGAACTCGTCGTCCAGCTCCGGCAGCTCGCGGGCGGAGACCTTGGTGACCTTGACGGTGACCTCGGCGTCCTTGCCCTCGGCGGAGCCACCCTTCAGCTGGGAGGTGAAGGTGGCCTCGCCACCGGCCTCCAGGCCCTTGACGGCCTCGTCGATGCCGTCGAGGAGCTCGCCCGAGCCGATGGTGTAGGAGACGTCGCCGGCGACACCGTCCTCCAGCACCTCACCGTCGACCTTGGCCTCCAGGTCGATGGTGACGACGTCGCCGTCCTGGGCGGCGCGCTCGACGTCCTTCGTGGAGGCGAAGCGGCCGCGCAGCTGCTCGACCGACTTCTCGACGTCCTCGTCGGAGACCTCGATGGCGTCGACCTCGACCTCGATGCCGGAGTAGTCCGGGATCTCGATCTCCGGGCGGACGTCCACCTCGGCGGTGAAGGACAGCAGCTCGCCGTCCTTCAGCTCCTTGATGTCGACCTCGGGCTGGCCCAGCGGGTTCAGGTCGGCTTCGTTGACCGCCTCGGTGTAGAACTTCGGGAGGGCGTCGTTGACGGCCTCCTCCAGCACCGCACCGCGGCCGAAGCGCTGGTCGATGACGCGGGCCGGGATCTTGCCCTTGCGGAAGCCCTTCACCGTGACCTGCTGGTTGATCTTCTTGTACGCCGCGTCGAGGCTGTCCTTGAGCTCCTCGAAGGGCACCTCAACAGTGAGCCGAACCCGAGTCGGGTTCAGGGTCTCCACGGCGCTCTTCACGGTTCGGTCTCCTTGTGGCTGACTGCTGGGGGTTCTGCCGTAACGCTGCGATTCAGCGGTTCGACGGATTCGGCCCGGTACATCAGACACACGGGCACGCAGCTTGCATAGTAACCGCAAGCGGCAATCAGCCCACAACGCGATCTTCGAGACGCGATCCCGGTGCGGGCGGTACTGGTGGTCGGGGTGGCCGGATTCGAACCGACGACCTTCCGCTCCCAAAGCGGACGCGCTACCAAGCTGCGCCACACCCCGTCGGTGCGACACGTAGGGTACATGCCCGGAGACCCTCCGACGCGCCCGCTTCCCGCCGGCCGCACGCGCGCGCGGTCCGCGCGGGACGATGCGGGCACCAAAGGGGTGTGCGCTCCACCCGCGCGACCCGCTAGGATGCTGTCCGTGCCACGGTCCCCGGACCTGCGGCGCGCGTACTGCGGGTGTAGCTCAATGGTAGAGCCCTAGTCTTCCAAACTAGCTACGCGGGTTCGATTCCCGTCACCCGCTCTCAGTGCCTCAGGGCCAGGTCGGAGGGTTTTCCCTCGGTCTGGCCCTGCTGTCGTTCCCGGGGGCTTCGCCTAGAGCTTGATGCCCGCGATGGTGTCGGCGAGGGAGTTCAGGAAGCGGTTGACGTCCGGGGCGATGGAGCTGGACGCGAGGAAGAAGCCGAAGAGGACCGCGACGATCGCGGGGCCGGTCTTCATGTGCTTGCCGCGGATCATGATCACCAGAATGACCGCCAACAGAACCACCACTGACAGCGAAATGGCCACTACTGATCACACCTTCGGTCGTCCCCTGGCCGGCCCCGGGGCGTGCGGCCGCGCACACCCCCACACGCACCATCCTCCCACCAACGGGCCCCGGCTATCCGTCCCGTGACGAATCGCCAGTGGTTCTTTCCCGCCAAGGGCATCCGTACTGGGCATATTTCGGGCAAGAGGTACGTGTCAGGGGGCGGTGACGCCGAGGAGGGAGCGGACGTACGCGTACTTCGCGGTCAGCCGTTCGCGGGTGGGGGTGTCCAGGACGGACAGGCGGGCGGGGTCGGCGTTGTGCGCGAGGTCGGCTTCCTTGACGAGGAGGGCGCCGGGGGTGGCGAGGATGCGGGCCGCGTACTCCTCCAGTGGTTCGCCGGGGCGCTTGGTCAGGGCCAGGACCATGGCCTTGACCTCCTCGGGGAGGGCCGCGGAGGCCAGCCGGGCGGGGCTGATCGCCTCGTCCTCGACGGCGTCGTGGAGCCAGGCCGCGGCCTGCTGGGCCGGGGTGCCGCCGCGCAGGCGGACGCCCTCGGCGACGGCCGCGAGGTGCTCGGCGTAGGGCCGGCCGGCCTTGTCGGTCTGGCCCTCGTGCGCCTCGCGGGCCAGGGCCTCCACTTCCTGGAGGGTGAGCGGCTGCCCCGTCATGCGATCTCCTTCGCTGCCGCGCCCAGGGCCTGGGCGGCCCGGCGTACGTCCGCGCGCGTGGTGCGCCAGTTGGAGAACGCGGCGCGCAGGGCGGGGGTTCCCCCGTACACGGTGGGCGTGACGAACACCTCGGCGCCGGCGGCCACGCGCAGGGCGGTGAGGCGCTCGGGGGTGGGGTCGGTGGCGAGGGTGAAGCAGACGACGTTGAGGCGGACGGGGGCGAGCAGGCGCAGGGCCGGGTCCCGGTCCAGTTCCGCGCCGAGGGCGCGGGCGCAGTCGATGTCGCGTTCGACGATCTCGCGGTGTCCGGCGCGGCCGTAGGCGCGGAGCGTGAACCAGGCGGCGAGGGCGCGCAGGCGGTGGGAGTTCTCGGGGGTGAGGTGGACGAGGTCGGGTTCGTCGCCGAGCGGGCCGAGGTAGGCGGCGGCGTTGGCGAAGACGCGGGTCTGGAGGTCGCGGCGGCGGGTGAACTGGACGGCGCTGTCGTAGGGGACGTTGAGCCACTTGTGCAGGTCGACGCAGACGGAGTCGGAGGCGTCGAGTCCGGCGGTGAGGTGGGCGTGCTCCGGGGAGAGGGCGGCGAAGGCGCCGAAGGCGGCGTCGGTGTGCAGCCAGAAGGAGTGCCGTTCCCTGAGGGCGGCGAGGGCCGTCAGGTCGTCGAAGTCGACGGTGTTGACGGTGCCGGCGTTGGCGACGACGACGGCCGGGCCGGGGGTGTCGGCGAGGGCCCGGTCCAGGGCGGCGGGGTCGACGGCTTCCCGGCCGGGAAGGGTGGGGACGCGGACGAGGGAGTTCCGGCCGAGGCCGAGGACGGAGAGGGCCTTGGCGATGGAGGAGTGCGGGGCGCCGGACAGGACGCGGACGGGGCCGAGGGCCGCCGCGCCGTCCTCGGCCGGGGAGACCCCGAGGCGTTCGCCGAGCCATTCGCGGGCGATGGCGAGGCCGACGGTGTTGGACATCGTGGCGCCGCTGACGAAGGTGCCGGTGTGGGCGTCGGAGAGGCCGAAGAGGCCGCGCAGCCAGCCGGTGGTCTCGCGCTCCAGGTGCTGGCCGGCGCCGTCGTAGGCGGAGTTGGAGTTCTGGTCGTGGGCGGCGGTGAGCCAGTCGCCGGCCAGGGCGGCGGGGGTGGCGCCGCCGGTGACGAAGCCGAGGTAGCGGGGGCCCGCGGAGGCCGAGAACCGGGGCGCCCAGCGGGCCTGGAAGGCCGCCAGGGCCGCTTCGGTGCCGACGCCGTGCTCGGGCAGCGGCTCGGGCGAAGGCGGCGCGGCGTCGGCGGGGGCCGGTACGACGGGCCGCGCCTCCAGGGCCGCGAGGGTGTCGGTGGCGGCGCGGCGGGTGGCGTCGAGCAGTGCGGGCAGCCGCGCGAGATCGGCGGCGAGGATGCGGTCCATACCGCGCACGCTAGGCGGCCGCGCCCCTGACGGAACGTGCCAATCCCTGACGGGTGGCCCACCGGCGACCCCCGACGCCCCGCGCGGCGCCCCGGCCCGCCCCGAGCCGGGCCGCGGCCCGCCCGGGACGCCCGGGACGCCCGGGACGCACCGCCACCGCCACGCGCCGGGCCGGCGGTGGCCAGGCCTCTCAGGCCGGGGGGCCGGTTGGGCCGGGGCCCGGGGCGGGTTCCGGGCCAGGGCCCGGACAGGGCCGGGCCGGGCCAGGTGGGGCCGGGGCCCCAGAGCCCGGACAGGCCCCCGGGCCGGTTACGGGGAGCGGCGGATGAGGAGGAGGGCTCTGTCGTCGTTGACGTCCTTGGCGACCTTTTCGATCAGGTGCCAGGCCGCGCCCTCCCAGCCGGCGGCGACGTAGCGGTCGGCTTCGCCGGTGAGGCGGTCCATGCCCTCGCTGATCTCGCGCTCGGCGGTCTCGACGAGGCCGTCGGTGAAGAGCATCAGGACGTCGCCGCGCCGCAGGTTCCCGCGTGCCGGGGTGAACTCCGCGCCGTCGTAGACGCCGAGGAGCGGGCCCTCGCCGGTGACCTCCTGCCAGCGGCCGGTGCCGGCCGACAGCTGGAGGGCGGGGAGGTGCCCGGCGGAGAGCAGTTCGTAGTCTCCGCTCTCCAGGTCCAGGACGAGGTGGATGGAGGTGGCGAAGCCCTCGTCCCAGTCCTGGCGGAGCAGATAGCCGTTGGCCGCGGGCAGGAAGCCGTGCGGGGGCAGGGCCCCGAGCAGTCCGCCGAAGGCGCCGGACAGGAGCAGCGCGCGCGAGCCGGCCTCCATGCCCTTGCCGGAGACGTCGGTGAGGACGATCTCCAGGGTCCGGCCGCCGTTCGTCCGGGCGGCCACCACGAAGTCGCCGGAGAAGGACTGGCCGCCGGCCGGCCGCAGGGCCATCTCCCGGTGCCAGCCGCGCGGCAGGGCGGGCAGCTTGCTCTGTACCCGGATCCGTTCGCGCAGGTCGAAGAGCATGGTGCCGCCGCGCCGCCAGGGCACGCCGACGCGGCTGCGGAACTGGGCGATGACCAGCCCGAAGAACCCGCAGGCCGCCACCACGAGCACGGTCCCGGGAGTGACCCGGCCCGGCCCGCCGCTGTACGGGCCCAGTACCAGGGCCTCCACGATCAGGGCGGTCGCGGCGGCGGCGTACAGGCCGAGCAGGCTCGCGGGCCGCAGCAGCAGGCCCCCGGCCACGATGGGCAGGACCAGCGCCGACGACGAGAACCAGACGGGCATCAGCAGCGTGCCGCAGGCGATCGCGGGTACGGTCAGCAGCAGGCCGGCGAAGGCGAGCCAGTCGGAGGCGTCGCCGCGGAAGTAGTCGACGGCGGATTTGCGCAGGGCGGTGCGGGCCCGGTGCCAGGACAGGCGGGTCCGGGCCACGAGCGTCTCCACGCGTGCCGAGGCCATTGCACCGGGACCCTATCCATCCCGGCTGTGTGCGCGCAGGGGTACCCCCGGACGTAGGTCATCTCCGGGGGTCGAAAACAGTTCGACCGGGACGGATTGCCCTGGTAGGGATGGCCCCATGGCTCTTGATACGCGCGTATTGCAGGCTGATGAGTGGGATGTCTGGTACGACCATCTGGAACTGGCATTCGGTGGCGTGCCGGAGACCCTGGGCGAGCGGGCGCTCTTCCGGGACCTCACCGAGCTGGAACGTTCCCTCGGCGTCTGGGACGAGGAGACCTGCGTCGGCTCGGCCGGCGCCTTCAGCTTCCGGCTCTCGGTACCGGGCGGGGCGCTGGTCCCGGCGGCGGGCGTGACCATGGTCGGCGTCGCGCCGACCCACCGCAGGCGCGGGGTGCTGACCTCGCTGATGCGCCGCCAGCTGGACGACGTCCGGGAGGGTGGCGAACCGCTCGCGGTGCTGACGGCCTCCGAACCGGAGATCTACGGCCGCTTCGGCTACGGCACCGCCGCCTACGACCTGTCCGTGGACGCCGACACCACCCGGGTACGCCTGACCGTGCCGCCGGGTACGGACGAGGTGCGGCTGCGGCTGGTGGACCCGGAGAAGGCGCTGGCGGACTGCGAGCGGGTGTACGCGGCCCTGGTCGCGGACCGGCCGGGGATGCCGGCCCGGCAGCCGGGCTGGGAGCGGCTGGGGCTGCTGGATCCGCAGTCGCGCCGGGAAGGGGCCTCGCCGCTGAAGTGCGTGGTGGCGCAGAACGCGGAGGGCGAGGTCACCGGGTACGCCCGCTACCGGGTCAAGCCGGACTGGGAGCAGAGCGGCTCGGACGGCAAGGTGCTGGTCGAGGACGTGGACGCGCTGCACCCGGCGGCGTACGCGGCGCTGTGGCGCTACCTGTTCGAGATCGACCTGACCTGGAGCGTACGGGCGTACGGGCGGCCCGTGGACGAGCCCCTGCTGCACCTGGCCAGCGACGTCCGCCGGCTGCGGACCCGGCAGCGGGACGCGCTGCACCTGCGGCTGGTGGACCTGCCGGCGGCGCTGGAGGCGCGGACGTACGGGGCCCCGCTGGACCTGGTCCTGGAGGTCGACGACGCGTTCTGCCCGTGGAACACCGGCCGGTGGCGGCTGACGGCGCAGGCGGACGGCCCCGCGCGCTGCGTGCGGACCGCGGACGCGGCGGAGCTGGCGCTGTCGGTGCGCGAGCTGGGCTCGGCGTACCTGGGCGGGATCACCCTGACCTCGCTGGCGGCGGCGGGCCGGGTGAGCGAGCTGCGTCCGGGCGCGCTGGCGACGGCCTCGCGGGCCTTCGCGGGCGAGGTCGCGCCGTGGCTGCCGCACGGCTTCTGAGGCGCTGGCGCCCGTCGTCAGAGTGCGCCTGGTTCTAGCGCCGCTGGCAGGCCGGGCACCAGAAGAGGTTGCGGGCGGCGAGGTCCGCGGTGCGGATCTCGCCGCCGCAGACGTGGCAGGGCAGGTGCGCCCGGCGGTAGACGTAGACCTCGCCGCCGTGGTCGTCGACCCGGGGCGGGCGGCCCATGGCCTCGGGGAGGTGCTCGTCGCGCACGGTGTCGATCCGGTTGAGGCGTACGCCCTCGCGCATGAGCAGCACCAGGTCGGCCCACAGCGCGTCCCACTCGGCGCGGGTGAGGTCCTTGCCCGCGCGGTAGGGGTCGATGCCGTGGCGGAAGAGGACCTCGGCCCGGTAGACGTTGCCGACGCCCGCAACGACCTTCTGGTCCATGAGGAGTGCGGCGATGGTGGTGCGGGAGCGGGAGATCCGCTTCCAGGCCCGGTCGGGGTCGTCGGCGGGCCGCAGCGGGTCGGGGCCGAGCCGCTCGTGTATCGCCTTCTTGGCGCCCTCGCCGAGGAGCGCGCAGGCGGTGGGTCCGCGCAGGTCGGCGTAGTGGTCCGCGTTACGCAGCCGCAGCCGGACCGTGTCGGTGGCGGGCGGGGCGGGGGCGGGGCCGAAGCCCAGCTTGCCGAAGAGGCCGAGGTGGATGTGGATCCAGGCGTCACCGAGTTCCAGGAAGAGGTGCTTGCCGTGGGCCTCGGCGCCCTCCAGCGTGCGCCCGTCGAGCAGGGCCGCGCTGTCGGCGAACCGGCCCTGGGGGCTGCTGACCCGGACCGGGCGGCCGGCGAAGCGCTCGGTGTGGTCCGCCGCGAGGCGGTGGATCGTATGCCCTTCGGGCACGGCACTGCTCCTACGTCCGGACGTGCCCGCGCCGCCGGAGCGGGTCCGGCGGCGCGGGCGCGTACTGCTGCTGTACCGGTCTGCTCCTGGTGCCGCTACCGGTCCTGGGGGTGGTGGGCCGGGATCGGGGGGAGCTCGCCGGTCCGCTCGTACGCGGTGAGCATGTCGATGCGGCGCGTGTGGCGCTCGGCGCCCGAGTACGGGGTCTTCAGGAAGGTGTCGACGAAGCTGACGACCTCGTCCTCGGTGTGCATGCGGCCGCCGACGGAGATCACGTTGGCGTTGTTGTGCTCCCGGCCCAGCTCGGCGGTCTGGACGCTCCACGCGAGGATGGCGCGGATGCCCTTGACCTTGTTGGCGGCGATCTGCTCGCCGTTGCCGGAGCCGCCGATCACGATGCCGAGGCTGCCCTCGTCCGCGGCGGTCCGCTCGGCGGCGCGCAGGCAGAACGGCGGGTAGTCGTCCACCTCGTCGTAGATGTGGGGCCCGCAGTCGACGGGCTCGTGGCCGTTGTTCTTGAGCCAGTCCACCAGGTGGTTCTTGAGCTCAAAGCCGGCATGGTCGGATCCGAGATACACGCGCATGGGTCGAGTGTGGCATGCGGGCGCTCGGAGCCGGCCAGAGGGTGTCGCGTATGTCACGTCTAAACCTCAAGTAAACCCAAAGAGGCCAGACGGGAGGGGCCGGGACCTTGGTCCCGGGGTAGAGGCCCGAGGCAACGATCGGAACAGGGTCTTCCGTACTTCGAGGATGTCGGGATTGAATGCCGGAACTCGAAACCCGAGAACCTAAGGAATCGTCCATGAGCACCACGACGACCCTGAAGAAGGCAGGCGACCCCTCCGGTGAACCCGGTTCGGCGCAGCCCTCCGACGGTCTGAAGGCCGGTCTCAAGAACCGCCACCTGTCCATGATCGCCATCGGCGGCGTCATCGGCGCCGGCCTGTTCGTCGGCTCCGGTGGCGGCATCGCCAAGACCGGCCCGGCCATCCTGCTCTCGTACGCACTCGTCGGCGCCCTGGTCGTCTTCGTGATGCGGATGCTCGGCGAGATGGCGGCCGCCAGCCCGAACTCCGGCTCCTTCTCCGCCTACGCCGACCGCGCGCTCGGCCGCTGGGCCGGCTTCTCCATCGGCTGGCTCTACTGGTTCTTCTGGGTCGTCGTCCTCGCCGTGGAGGCCACCGCCGGGGCGAAGATCCTCGAAGGCTGGATCCCGGCCGTCCCGCAGTGGGGCTGGGCGCTGATCGTCATGGTCGTCCTGACCGCCACCAACCTCGGCTCGGTCGCCTCCTACGGCGAGTTCGAGTTCTGGTTCGCGGGCATCAAGGTCGTCGCCATCGGCGCCTTCGTGATCGTCGGCCTGCTCGCCGTCTTCGGCGTGCTGCCGGGCTCGGACAACCCGGGCGCGGGACTGGCGCACCTCACCGACACCGGCGGGTTCATGCCGAACGGCTGGGGCTCCGTCCTCACCGGTGTGCTGATGGTCGTCTTCTCCTTCATGGGCAGCGAGATCGTCACGCTGGCCGCGGGCGAGTCCGAGGACCCGCGCCGCGCCGTCACCCGGGCCACGAACTCGGTGATCTGGCGCATCGGCATCTTCTACCTGGGCTCGATCTTCATCGTGCTCACGCTGCTGCCGTGGAACGACAAGTCGATCGTCGACAAGGGCTCTTACGTCGCCGCCCTGGACTCGATCGGCATCGCGCACGCCGGCCAGATCATGAACGTGATCGTCCTGACCGCCGTGCTGTCCTGTCTGAACTCGGGCCTGTACACGGCCTCGCGCATGGCCTTCTCGCTCGGTGAGCGCGGCGACGCGCCCAAGGCCTTCGCCAAGGTCACCAAGCGCGGCGTGCCCGCCGTCGCGATCCTGGGCTCGGTCGTCTTCGGCTTCGCCGCCGTCTACTTCAACTACGCCTTCCCCGACACGATCTTCAGCTTCCTGCTGAACTCCTCGGGCGCCATCGCGCTGTTCGTGTGGCTGGTCATCTGCTTCACCCAGCTGCGGATGCGCGGGATCCTCATGCGCGAGGCGCCGGAGAAGGTGACAGTGAAGATGTGGTTCTTCCCGTACCTGACCTGGCTCACCGCCGCGATGATCACCTTCGTCCTGGGCTACATGGTCTACGACAAGGACAACCGCGAGACGGTGCTGCTCTCGCTGCTGGTCGCCGCCGTCGTGCTGGTGATCGGCGTGGTCCGCTCCGCGCTGCGCCGCAGGAACGAGTCCGCCGCCGCGGCCCCGGCCCCGGCCGACGCAGCCGCGTAATGCCCCCCGCGTTACGTCCCCGCGCGCACAGCAGCCCCGGACCGCCGATCGCGGTCCGGGGCTGCTGTACAGGGGGGCGGTACGGGGTTCAGCCCCGGCGGCCCGCCAGCTTCCAGGCGGCGGGCAGGGCGCCCATGGCGAGGGCGGCCTTGAGGGCGTCGCCGAGCAGGAACGGGACCAGGCCCGCGGCGACGGCGGCGCTCAGGGACATGCCGGTGGCGGCCATGAGGTACGGCACGCCCACCGCGTAGATCACGGCCGAGCCCAGCACCATGGTGCCCGCGGTACGCAGGACGGAGCGGTCGGCGCCGCGCCGCGCGAGGGCGCCGACGACGGTGGCGGCCAGCAGCATGCCGAGCACGTAGCCGAAGGAGGCGCCGCCCGCGCCGGAGGTGCCGCCCGCGAACCACGGGACGCCGGCCATGCCGACGGCGGCGTACAGGGCGAGCGAGAGGAAGCCGCGGCGGGCGCCGAAGGCGGTGCCCACCAGCAGGGCGGCGAAGGTCTGGCCGGTGACCGGCACGGGCGAGCCGGGAACGTGCACGGCGATCTGCGCGGCGAGGCCGGTGAGCGCGGCTCCGCCGGCGACGAGCGCGAGGTCGCGCACGCGGCTCGCGGGCAGCAGGTCGGCGAGGACGGCGCCGGGCCGGAAGGAGACGGAAGCAAGGCTCATCGGGGGCTCCGCGAGGTGGTGATCGACAGGACATCGTGAGGCTAGTGCGGGGCCGGGCGCCGCCCCACCGTCGGCCGGGACAAAGCCGTACTCCCCGGTTTGGTGGAGACCGTACAAAGACCCGATTCCACACCCGGGTCGGAGTGATCCGCGTCACGGCCCACGATCGACCGCACGCCCTTTTTGCTCCCACGGGTTCCCTACGGCCAGACTGTAGGTTCCCGCCAATCCCTTGCCCCTTGCCCCTTGTCCCCTGCGCGGCCCCAGCGCCGCGTGGCCGACCGAGAGTACGAGCATCCCCTCATGCGCGACCCCCTGCCCGACCAGAACGTCACCGGGAGCGCCCTGCCCCCGGAACCCCTCAGCCACAGCCTGAAGCAGCGTCACCTGACGATGCTGGGCCTCGGCGGCGTGATCGGCGCCGGCCTCTTCGTGGGCTCCGGCGCCGGCATCGCCGTCGCCGGTCCCGCGATCATCTGCTCGTACCTGCTCGCGGGCGTGCTCGCGATGCTGGTGATGCGGGCGCTCGGCGAGATGTCGGCCGCGATGCCGGCCTCCGGATCCTTCTCCGTGTACGCGGAGAAGGCCCTCGGGCGCTGGGCCGGTTTCTCGGCGGGCTGGCTCTACTGGTTCCTGCTGGTCGTGGTGCTCGCCGTGGAGGCCACCGGCGCCGCGAAGATCGCCAACGGCTGGCTGCCGTCGGTCGACCAGTGGGTGTGGGTGCTGATCTTCATGGTGGTCTTCACCCTCAGCAACCTGGCGGCGGTGCGGAACTTCGGCGAGTTCGAGTTCTGGTTCGCGGCCCTCAAGGTCGGCGCCATCGTGCTGTTCCTGATCCTGGGCACCCTCGCGATCTTCGGCGTGCTGCCCGACACCGACCCCGTCGGCATGGCCAACCTGACCGGCCGGGGCGGCTTCTTCCCGGCCGGCTCGGGCGGGGTGGTGGCCGGCATGCTCGCGGTGGTCTTCGCGTTCGGCGGCCTGGAGGTCGTCACGATCGCCGCCGCCGAGTCGGACGACCCGGCGCGCTCGGTGGCCCGCGCGGTGCGCAGCGCGGTGTGGCGCATCCTCTTCTTCTACGTGGGCTCGATGCTGGTCATCGTGACCCTGCTGCCGTGGGACTCGCTGGAGCCGGGCCAGAGCCCGTACGTGGCGGTGCTGGACTCCATCGGGATCCCGGCGGCCGGGCAGATCATGAACATCGTGGTGTTCGTGGCGCTGCTGTCGGCGCTGAACGCGAACCTGTACGGCTCCTCGCGCATGGTCTTCTCGCTGGCCGAACGGGGCGAGGCGCCGCGGGCGCTGCTGAAGGTGTCGGGCGGCGGGGTGCCGCGGCGGGCGGTGTTCGCGTCGGTGGCCTTCGGGTTCGTCTCGGTGGTGCTGAACCTGCTGTGGCCGGACACGGTGTTCCTCTACATGCTGAACGCGGTCGGCGCGGTGCTGCTGTTCGTGTGGGCGCTGATCGCGGTCTCGCAGCTGCGGCTGCGGCGGATCCTGGAGCGGGAGATGCCGGAGCGCCTGACGCTGCGGATGTGGCTGTTCCCGTACCTGACGTGGGCGGCGCTGCTGGGGATGGCGGCGGTGCTGGTGCTGATGCTGTTCGACGACGCGGCGCGGCCGCAGCTGCTGTGGTCCTCCGGCGCGGCGGCGGCGGTGCTGCTCGTGGCGGGGGTGCGCGAGGTGCGTGAGCGCCGGGCGCGCGGGGCCGCGTAACCGCCCCTCCGCCGTCTTCGGGACCCTCGCGCCACCCGGCGCGGGGGTCCTCGCGTATGCCGGGGCGCGCGTGCGGGGGCGATCACCATCCGTGAGCCGCCTGTCCGCATACCGGACGCAGAATGTCCGGTGAGCGGACGCTCGGCACACTGGTGACCTCGTCCCGCCCCCGCACACCGGACAGGCACACCCCCATGAGCCAGAGCAACACCCTCGCGCCCCCCGAGCCGCCGCGGGCCCCCGCCGGCTCCCCGCTCGGCGGCGGTCTCAAGCAGCGCCACCTCTCGATGATCGCCCTCGGCGGGGTCATCGGCGCCGGGCTCTTCGTGGGCTCGGGCGCCGGGATCGCGGCCGCAGGCCCCTCGATCGTGCTCGCGTACGCCGTCTCCGGGCTGCTGGTGATGTGCGTGATGCGGATGCTCGGCGAGATGTCCGCCGCCAACCCCGCCTCCGGCTCCTTCTCGGTGCACGCCGACCGGGCGATCGGGCCGTGGGCCGGTTTCACGGCGGGCTGGATGTTCTGGGTCCTGCTGTGCGTGGGCGTGGCCATCGAGGCGATCGGCGCGGCGCACATCATGACGGGCTGGTTCCCGGGCACGCCCTCGTGGATGTGGGTGCTGGCCTTCATGGCGCTCTTCTGTGCCGGCAACCTGGGCGCCGTCTCGCGGTTCGGCGAGTTCGAGTTCTGGTTCGCCGCCCTGAAGATCGGCGCCATCGCCCTCTTCCTGGGCCTGGGCGTGCTCGCCATTCTCGGCCTGCTGCCCGGCACCTCCTCCCCCGGCGCCGCCAACCTCGTCCACGACGGGGGCTTCCTGCCCAAGGGCGTCGACGGTCTGCTGGTCGGCCTGCTCGCCTCGGTGGTCGCGTACGGCGGGCTGGAGACGGTGACCATCGCGGCCGCCGAGTCGGACGACCCGGTCAAGGGCGTGGCCAGGGCCGTGAAGACCACCATGTGGCGGATCGCGATCGTCTACGTCGGCTCGATGCTGGTCATCGTGACCCTGCTGCCCTGGAACGACCCGGCGCTCCCCGCGGACGGCCCCTACGCCGCGACCCTGGACCACCTGGGCATCCCGGCGGCCGGCGAGATCATGAACGTGGTCATCCTGATCGCCCTGCTCTCCGCGATGAACGCCAACATCTACGGCTCCTCGCGCATGGCCCACTCCCTCGTCGCCCGGGGCCAGGGCCCCAAGGCGCTGGGCAAGGTCAGCGGCGGCGTGCCGCGCCGGGCGGTGCTCGCCTCCTCCGGCTTCGGGTTCGTCACCGTCCTGCTGTCGTACTGGTACCCGGACACCCTCTTCGCCTGGCTGCTGAACATGGTCGGCGGGGTCATCCTCATCGTCTGGGGGTTCATCGCGGTCTCCCAGTTCGTGCTGCGCCGGCGGCTGGAGCGCGAGGCGCCCGAGAAGCTGGTGGTGCGGATGTGGGGCTTCCCGTACCTGACCTGGGTGGCGCTGGCCGGGGTCGCCGGGGTGCTGGTACTGATGGCCCTGGGCGAGGACACCCGGGTGCAGGTGGTCTTCACCGCCGGGCTGACCGCGGCCCTGGCGGTCACCGGGTACGTCGTACAGCGCCGGGCGGCCGCCCGCGAGGTCGCCCCTTAACTTCCGGACGGTGCGACACCCCCACCGGACGGCGCGTCAGAGGCCGGGCCCCATGCGAGCGCATGGGCCCGGCCTCTGACGTTGCCGGAGGTCCGCCCCAGAGAGGTGACCCTTACTCGTGAGGCGGAATAGATGCTGCTAGCGTGCAGTTGCGCATTAATTGCAATTAGCGATTGGCACGCCGAGGGGACCGGATACACGCATGGCCATCTACACGCTTCCTGAGCTTCCGTACGACTACGCGGCGCTGGAGCCGGTGATCAACCCGCAGATCATCGAACTGCACCACGACAAGCACCACGCGGCCTACGTCGCGGGCGCCAACACCACGCTGGAGCAGCTGGACGAGGCGCGCGACAAGGGCAACTGGGGCGCCCTCAACGGCCTGGAGAAGAACCTCGCGTTCCACCTCTCCGGCCACATCCTGCACAGCATCTACTGGCACAACATGGCCAGCCCCAAGACCGGCGAGGGCGGCGGCGAGCCGACCGCGGCCGACGGCCTGGGCGACCTCGCGGACGCCATCCGCGAGTCCTTCGGCTCGTTCGAGAAGTTCAAGAAGCAGCTGACCTTCGCGTCCTCCGCGACGCAGGGCTCCGGCTGGGGCGTGCTCGCGTACGAGCCCATCAGCGGTCGGCTGATCGTCGAGCAGATCTACGACCACCAGGGCAACGTCGGCCAGGCCTCCGTGCCGGTCCTCGTCTTCGACGCCTGGGAGCACGCCTTCTACCTTCAGTACAAGAACCAGAAGGTGGACTTCATCGAGGCCATGTGGAACGTCGTCAACTGGCAGGACGTGGCCCGGCGCTACGCCGACGCCAAGGCGAACACCCCGCTGCTGATCCCCGCCAAGGGCTGACCGGCACCCCAGAGCCGCCCGCCTCGTGATCGTCTTCTCAACCTTCGCGTGCGGGCGTTTCCAACGGAAGACCCCCGCGAGGACGTGACTCGCGGGGGTCTTCCGCTGTGCGGGCGGGCGGGCGGCTACCGGCTACGGGCTACTCGAAGGACGGGCCCCGCGTACGGGTCCGCTTGATCTCGAAGAAGCCCGGGGTGGACGCCACGAGCAGGGTGCCGTCCCACAGCCGGGCGGCGGCCTCGCCGCGCGGCGCCGGGGTGACGACCGGGCCGAAGAAGGCCACCTCCTGGCCGTCGGCGCCGGGCACCGAGATCACCGGGGTGCCGACCTCCTGGCCGACCCGCTCGATGCCGTCGTCGTGCGAGGCGCGCAGCTCGGCGTCGAAGGTGTCGGACACGCCGTACTTGGCGAGGTCGGCCGGCAGACCCACCTCGGCCAGGGCCTCGGCGATCACCTCGGGGGTGTTGCCGCGGCCCTCGTTGTGGATGCGGGTGCCGAGCGCGGTGTAGAGCGGGCCCGTGATCTCCTTGCCGAACTTCTGCTCGGCGGCCGTCACGACGCGTACGGGGATCCAGGCCTGGGGGCCGAGCATCTCGCGGTAGGACTCGGGCAGCTCGTCGAGCTTGTTCTCGTTGAGGACGCCGAGGCTCATCACGTGCCAGCGCACCTCGATGTCGCGGAGCTTCTCCACCTCCAGCATCCAGCGGGAGGTCATCCAGGCCCAGGGGCACAGGGGGTCGAACCAGAAGTCGACGGGAGTCTTCTCGCGCACCTGCGTGTCGGCCATGTCTCTCCTCATGTCAGCCAAGGCACTGCCATCCAGCCATCCCCCTCCCCAACCGGACCCGGCCGGCGCGCATTCCCCCCGTGGGAGGATTCGAACCGAAACGAGCGATCACGCACGAAGGAGTGCACGTGCCCGGTGAGAACCTGTCCCGCGACGAGGCCCGTGAACGGGCCGAGCTGCTGTCCGTCGACGGCTACGAGGTGTCCCTCGACCTGAGGTCGGCGGTGGACGAGGCCGAGCCGGCCGCGGGTCCCCGGACCTTCCGCTCGGTGACCACCATCCGCTTCCGGGCCGCGACGCCGGGGGCGTCCTCCTTCGCGGACCTGATCGCCCCGTCCGTGAACTCCCTCACCCTCAACGGCCGCGCCCTCGACCCGGCCGCGGCCTTCGACGGGTCCCGGATCGCCCTGGACGGGCTCGCCGCCGAGAACGTCCTGGTCGTGGACGCGAACTGCGCGTACAGCCGGACCGGCGAGGGCATGCACCGCTTCGTGGACCCGGAGGACGGCGAGGTCTACCTCTACACCCAGTACGAGCCGGCCGACGCCCGGCGGGTGTACGCGAACTTCGAGCAGCCCGACCTGAAGGCGCCCTACCGCTTCGAGGTCACCGCCCCCGAGGGCTGGCGGGTGTGGAGCAACGGCGTGGAGGAGTCCCGCGCGGGGGCCACCCGCCGCTTCGCCGAGACCGCGCCGATCTCCACGTACATCACCTGTGTGGTGGCGGGGCCCTACCACTACGTGACGGACAGCTACACGCGCGGGGACCTGACGATCCCGCTGGGTGCCATGTGCCGCAAGGGGCTGGCGAAGCACTTCGACGCGGAGGACGTCTTCCTGGTCACCAAGCAGGGCTTCGACCTCTTCCACGAGATCTTCGACTACCCGTACCCCTTCGGGAAGTACGACCAGGCCTTCGTGCCGGAATACAACCTGGGCGCGATGGAGAACCCGGGGATGGTGACCTTCCGCGAGGAGTACATCTTCCGCGGGAAGGTGACCCAGGCCTCCTACGAGCGACGCGCGAACGTCATCCTGCACGAGATGGCGCACATGTGGTTCGGCGACCTGGTCACCATGAAGTGGTGGGACGACCTGTGGCTGAAGGAGTCCTTCGCGGACTTCATGGGCTCCTTCGGGCTGGTCGAGGCCACCCGCTTCGACCAGGCGTGGGTCACCTTCGCCACCAGCCGCAAGGCCTGGGCCTACCGGGCCGACCAGCTGCCGTCCACGCACCCGGTCACGGCCGACATCCACGACCTGGAGGCGGCCAAGCTGAACTTCGACGGCATCACGTACGCCAAGGGCGCCGCGGTCCTCAAGCAGCTCGTGGCGTACGTGGGCCGGGAGGCGTTCCTGGATGGCGCGCGGCGCTATTTCAAGGCCCACGCGTACGGGAACACCACCCTCGACGACCTGCTGTCGGTGCTCGGGGAGGTCTCCGGGCGGGACATGGCCAAGTGGTCGCGGGCCTGGCTCCAGACGGCCGGGGTGGACGCCCTGACGCCGGTCGTCACCACCGGCGCGGACGGCCGGATCACCGAGCTGGCCGTCCTCCAGGAGGGCGCCGCCCTGCCGGGTGCGGCAGCCCCGTCGGCGGGCCGTCCGCACCGGATCGCGGTGGGCCTGTACCGGATCGAGGCGGGCGCCCTGGTGCGCTACGCCCGGGCCGAGGCGGACGTCGCCGGGGCGCGCACCGCGGTCGCGGAGCTCGCCGGGCTGGAGCGGCCCGACCTGGTCCTGGTCAACGACGACGACCTCACCTACTGCAAGGTCCGCTTCGACGAGACCTCGCTGGCCACGCTCCGCGGCCACCTGGGCGCCATCACGGACCCGCTGGCCCGCGCGCTGTGCTGGTCGGCGCTGTGGAACCTGACGCGCGACGCCCTGCTGCCGGCCCGGGACTTCCTGTCGCTGTTCCTGACCCACGCGGGCCGCGAGAGCGACGTCGGCGTGCTCCAGATGCTGCACGGGCAGGCCCTGAGCGCGGTCACCCACTACGCGGCGCCCGAGCGGCGCGAGGGCGCCGGCCGGGAGCTGGCAGCGGGCGCACTGCACGAGCTGCGGCTGGCCGAACCGGGCTCGGAGCACCAGCTGACCTGGGCCCGCTTCTTCGCGGCGAGCGCGGCGACGGAGGGTGACTTCCAGCTGCTGCTGGGCCTGCTCGACGGGACGGCGCGGATCGACGGGCTCGACGTCGACCAGGAGCTGCGCTGGGACTTCCTGCTGCCGCTGGCGGCGCACGGGGTGGTGGACGCGTCGGCGCTCGGCGCGGAACTGGCCCGGGACGACACGGCGTCGGGCAAGCGGCACCAGGTGCGCTGCCTGGCGGCGCGGCCGTCGGCGGCGGTCAAGGACCAGGCCTGGGCGGTGGTGGTCGAGTCGGACGCGCTGTCGAACGCGCTGGTGGAGGCCACCATCGACGGGATGCAGCAGCCCTCGCGGCGCGATCTGCTCGCGCCGTACGCCGGGCGCTACTTCGAGGTGCTGGAACGGGTCTGGGCGGAGCGCTCGATCCAGATCGGGATCCACGTGGTGAAGGGGCTGTACCCGATGCTCCAGGACTGCGCGGAGACGGTCGCGGCGACCGACGCCTGGCTGGCGGCCCACCCGGACGCGGCGCCCGCGCTGCGGCGGCTGGTGCTGGAGTCCCGCGACGACCTGGCCCGCGCGCTGCGGGCCCAGGCGCGCGACGCGGGCTAAACCGGTCCGCGAGGCTCGGGGCGGAGGCGCGTAGAGGGGCGGGGGCCGGAGATTTCCGGCCCCCGTCGGCGGGTGGGGCCGGGCGCTCCATCGGCAGTCGAACGTCCGTACTTTAGCCCTGCCTTGTCCCGATTTGTCGACGAGCGTGTAACAGACGTTAGCGAGGCCATGGCCTGAGGGAATCACCGCGTCATGAACCAGAACGCACCCCTCCCCCTCACCCACCTCACCGCCAGCCGCCCCCGCGTGCTGAGCCTGGCCCAGCTCCGCGAGCACGGCGTGAGCGCGGCCGAGGCCGCCGGGCGGCCCTGGCAGCAGGTGCTGCCGGGGGTGTTCCTGCTCCACTCCGGACCGGCGACGAGCGAGGAGCGGCTGCACGCCGCCCTGCTGTACGCGGAACGGCGCGGAGGCGGCGGGGGCGAGTCCATGATCACCGGCCTGGCCGCGCTCGCGCTCTACCGGTTCTCCGCCGCCCCCGCCCTGCCCGGCCTCACGCACATCGACGTCCTCGTGCCGAACACCCGGCGCCTGCGCTCCACCGGCGACGTCCGGATCGTCCGCACCCACACCCCGCCCCGCCCCGTGGAGGTGACGGGCCTGCCCGTGGCCCCGGTCGCGCGGGCCCTCGCCGACGCCGTCGCCGGGCTCTGCGACGCGGGCACCGTACGCCGGCTGCTGAGCGAGGCGGTCCGGGCCGGGCACTGCGAACCGGCGGCCGTCGTACGCGAACTGACGGTGGCCCGGCTGCTGAACCGGCCGCACGTCGTGGACGCCGTGGAGTCCCTCCTCGCCGAGGGGCGCGCCCTCGCGGAGGACCGGCTGTACCAGCTCGTACGGGGCTACGAGCTTCCCGAGCCGGTCTGGAACGTGGACCTGCGCCTGCCCGGCGGTCCGCACCTCGGCGGGGTCGACGCGTACTGGCCCGACCAGGCCGTGGCGATCGAGATCGACACCCGCGCCCCCCGCCAGGGCGAGGACGAGGCCTTCGCCGAGGCGGTCCGCAAGCGGGAGACCCTGGAGCGGCTCGGGGTGACCGTCCTGCACCTGACCCCGCGCAAGCTGCGCGACTGGCCCGAGCAGCAGGCCGCCGTCGTGCGGACCGCCCTGACGGCGTCGGCCGACCGCGAGCCCGCCGCCTACCTGGTCGTCCTCCCCCGGTGAACGCCGGTCCCGTACGCTCCGGGCGTCGGCGGCGGGCGGGAGGCGGACGGGCCGGCGCCGCCGCACGGGCCCGCGGCCCGCACCTCCCCGCCCGGGCCCCGCGTCCCTACGCGCGCACGCGCGAGCGCTGAACGGTCGAAATCTGTCACACCGGGCGCGAGACGATCGCCCCCGATGACCGCGCCGTGAGGCCGCGAAGTCGATAAATCAACTCCCACATCCCAGCGAGTCGCCCCGGGTTGTCCCGGCCTGTCCCCACTGGCGGATCTTCCGCATTGGCGAGAGTCCGCCATGTCAGGTCTCGGTCAATGACAACCCTCCCCAAACAGCTGTCACTTGCGCCAAGCTGACCGGTCATCCGGCATCGAAATCCGGACCGTACCTTTCACTTAGCCAGGGATGCTGATGACCCTCGACTCGCCCAGCTCCACCCCCGGGGCCATACCCGGCGCGCGGCGCGCGGCCCGCGTCGCCGCGGCCGCCGGCCTGGTGGCCGCCCTCTGCGCCACCGGCGCCGTACCCGCCTTCGCGGCGGCGGGCTCCACCACCCCGGGGACCAACCCGGCCGTCAAGTCCGCCGATCAGAAGCTGGGGTCGGCCGACGCCGAACTCCTCCAGGAGGCCAAGGCCAAGGGTGACGCCAACGTCACCGTCATGGTCGCCACCGCCCCCGGTCAGACCAAGCAGGTCGCCGACCAGCTCGACGCGGTCCAGGGCGCCTCGGTGGGCCAGACGTACGACAAGCTCGGCTACGTCCGCGCGACCCTGCCGACCGACAAGGCCGAGGCCGCGCTGAAGGCGGCCGGCAAGCTCGACTCCGTCCACGGCATGGACCTGCGGCACGAGATCCAGCTGCCGGACCCGCGCCCCGACGCGGGCAAGGACTCCGGTGCCCGGAAGACGGCCGCCGAGACCTACCCGGGTCCGGGCAAGGACACCCCGGCGAAGAACCCGTACAACCCGTCCTTCGAGACCGGCGCGGTGGACTTCGTCCAGCAGAACCCGCAGGCCGACGGCCGCGGCGTGACCATCGGCATCCTGGACTCGGGCGTCGACATCGCGCACCCGGCGCTGCAGAAGACCACCACCGGCGAGCGCAAGATCGTCGACTGGGTGACCGCGACCGACCCGATCCTGGACAACGACGCCACCTGGCGCCCCCAGGTCACCCCGGTCACCGCCACCGGCGGCTCCTTCACCGCGGGCGGCCAGAGCTGGAAGGCCCCCGAGGGCACCTTCCAGTGGAGCCGCTTCAGCGAGTCGATCACCGCGACCGGTGACGCGAAGGGCGACATCAACCGCGACGGTGACACCACCGACCGGTTCGGCATGCTGTACGACCCGGTGGCCGGCACCGTCCGCGTCGACACCGACCAGGACGGCGACTTCACCAACAACGAGCCGATGAAGCCGTACAAGGACGGCTACCAGGTCGGCTACTTCGGCACGGACAACCCGGCGACCGACGTCGTCGAGCGCATCCCGTTCGTGATCCAGATCCGCAAGGACGTCCCGATGGACCCCTTCGGCGGGGACTGGGTGGGCAAGAAGGCCGACTTCGTCAACATCGGCGTCATCGAGTCGGAGCACGGCACGCACGTCGCCGGCATCACCGCGGCCAACGGCCTCTTCGGCGGCCAGATGAACGGCGAGGCGCCCGGCGCCAAGATCGTCTCCTCGCGCGCCTGCTCCTGGTCCGGCGGCTGCACCAACATCGCGCTGACCGAGGGCATGATCGACCTCGTCGTCAACCGCGGCGTGGACATCGTCAACATGTCCATCGGCGGTCTGCCCGCGCTGAACGACGGCAACAACGCCCGTTCGGAGCTGTACAAGAACCTGATCGACACCTACGGCGTCCAGCTCGTCATCTCGGCGGGCAACGAGGGCCCCGGCGTCAACACCATCGGTGACCCCGGCCTCGCCGACAAGGTCATCTCCGTGGGCGCGGCGGTCTCCAAGGAGACCTGGGCCGCCAACTACGGCTCCGGCGTGACCAAGAAGTACGACATGTTCCCCTTCTCCTCGCGCGGCCCGCGTGAGGACGGCGGGTTCACGCCGACCCTGACCGCTCCCGGCGCGGCCATCAACACCACCCAGACCTGGCTGCCCGGCAGCCCGGTCAAGGAGGCGGGCTACAGCCTGCCGGCCGGCTACTCGATGCTCCAGGGCACCTCGATGTCCTCGCCGCAGGCGACGGGCGCCAGCGCCCTGCTGATCTCGGCCGCCAAGCAGCAGAAGCTCGCGCTCACCCCGGCGGGCCTGCGCGTGGCGCTGACCAGCACCGCGAAGAAGATCAACGATGTCCCGGCCCACGCACAGGGCGCCGGTCTCATCAACGTCGTCGACGCGTGGGAGTCCATCCAGCGCGGCGCCAAGGCCGAGGAGTTCACGGTCAAGGCCCCGGTCGACACCGCGCTCGACCAGTTCCTGAAGACCCCCGGCTTCGGCACCGGCCTCTACGACCGCGAGGGCGGCCTGAAGGTCGGCCAGAAGAAGGTCTACGACGTCGTCGTCACCCGCACCACGGGCGTCAAGTACGGCACCCGGCACAACCTGAGCTGGCGCAACAACGACGGCACCTTCAAGGTCGTCGGCGGCTACGACTACGTCACGCTCCCGCTGAACAAGCCCGTCACCATCAAGGTCGAGGCCAACGTCAAGTCGGCCGGCGTGCACAGCGGCATCCTGCAGCTCGACGACCCGAGCACCGAGGGCGTCGACAAGCAGATCATGGCCACGGTCGTCGCCTCCACCCCGCTGGCGAAGCCGTCCTTCACGCTGTCGGACACCTCCTCCGTGCAGCGCAACAGCCACAAGTCGTACTTCGTGACGGTGCCGCAGGGCGCCAAGACCCTTGAGGTCGCCCTCGGCGGCCTGAAGCCGGGCAGCCAGACGCGCTTCATCTCGATCCACCCGTACGGCACGGGCGTCGAGGACAGCGCGACCACCATGTGCTACCCGAACTACGACAACCCGGCGAACACCTGCCGCCCCGACCTGCGCTCCTACGCGGACCCGCAGCCGGGCGTCTGGGAGATCGAGGTCGAGTCGCGCCGTACGTCGCCGCTGCTCGACAACCCGTTCACGCTGGACGTCTCGGTCCTCGGCGCGGTCTTCGATCCGGCCGTCAAGGTCCTCCCCGAGGTCAAGCAGGGCACCCCGGCGCCGGTCCAGTGGACCGTCAAGAACGACGCCGCGGCCATCTCCGGCGGCACGCTCCAGGGCGGCCCGCTCGGCTCCGCCAAGGTGGCCCGGCCCACCATCGCGGCCGGTGAGACCCAGACCACCGAGGTCACCGTCGGCGAGGGCGTCTCGCGCCTCGACGTCGCCATCGGCAAGACCTCCGACACGGCCGCCGACCTCGACCTGGAGGTCTACAAGGACGGCGTCAAGGTCGGCTCGTCCGCCGACGGCGACTCCGAGGAGGCCGTGAGCCTGAACAAGCCCGCCGCCGGTACCTACACCATCAAGGTGATCGGGTACGCGATCCCGTCCGGCTCCACCACGTACGACTACCGGGACGTGTACTTCTCGGCCGCCCTGGGCTCCGTCCAGGTCGACGAGAACACCAAGGTGAACCTCGCCAACGGTGCCTCGGCGGGCGTCTCGGCGAACGTGCTGGTCTCCAGCGCCGCCCCCGAGGGCCGTCAGTTCTTCGGCCAGGTCCAGCTGCTCAACGCCCGCGGCACCGCCGCCGGTCTCGGCAGCGTCCAGATCGAGAAGGTCCTCCCGTAACTCCCGGGTGTCCCGTGAGTGCGTGACGGACGGACCGACCGCATGACGGAGGGGCGGGCGCCCGCGACGGCGCCCGCCCCTTCGCCGTTCCCAAACGGCCCTGACCAGGTAAAACGGCCATCCGGGGGCCCCGCGGCACGCCCGGCACGGACTCGGCGCGGGGGTTCGCACCGGGGACACCGTCCGTACCTCGGACAATGGATTGGACAAGCCTCGTGGGGTCGAACGCATGATGGCTCCACGCGCGCACGCGCCCACGTACCAAAGAGGAGTCACCGTGAGGGTCGGAATCGTCGGAGCCACCGGTCAGGTCGGCGGAGTCATGCGCGGCATCCTGGCCGAGCGCAAGTTCCCGGTGGACGAGCTGCGGCTGTTCGCCTCGGCCCGCTCGGCGGGCACGGTCGTGGAGTGGGAGGATCGCGAGATCACCGTCGAGGACGCCTCCACGGCCGACTACACCGGCCTGGACATCGTGCTCTTCTCCGCGGGCGGGGCCACCTCCAAGGCCCTCGCCGAGAAGGTCGCCGCCCAGGGCGCCGTCGTGATCGACAACTCCTCCGCCTGGCGCAAGGACCCCGAGGTCCCGCTGGTCGTCTCCGAGGTCAACCCGCACGCGATCAAGAACCGCCCCAAGGGCATCATCGCGAACCCGAACTGCACCACCATGGCCGCGATGCCCGTGCTGCGCCCGCTGCACGACGAGGCCGGTCTGACCGCGCTCGTCGCCACCACCTACCAGGCCGTCTCCGGCTCCGGCCTGGCCGGCGTCGCCGAGCTCGACGGCCAGGTCAAGGCGGTCGCGGAGGGCGCCGCCGGGCTGGTCCACGACGGCGGCGCCGTCGACTTCCCCGAGCCGGGCGTCTACCGGCGCCCCATCGCCTTCAACGTGCTCCCCCTCGCCGGCTCGATCGTCGACGACGGCTCCTTCGAGACCGACGAGGAGCAGAAGCTCCGCAACGAGTCCCGCAAGATCCTGGAGATCCCGGAACTCAAGGTCTCCGGCACCTGCGTGCGCGTCCCGGTCTTCTCGGGCCACTCGCTCCAGGTCAACGCCCGCTTCGCGAACCCGCTGAGCGTCGAGCGCGCCTACGAGCTGCTGAAGGACGCCCCGGGCGTCGAGCTCTCGGAGATCCCGACCCCCCTCCAGGCCGCCGGCAAGGACGCCTCGTACGTGGGCCGCATCCGCGCCGACGAGACGGTCGACCACGGTCTCGCGCTGTTCGTGTCCAGCGACAACCTGCGCAAGGGCGCGGCGCTGAACGCCGTGCAGATCGCCGAGCTCGTGGCCGAGGAGCTGCGCCAGGGCTGATCCGCGCCGCCCCGCACGCGTCCCCGAGGGGGCGGTACCGGACGTTCCGGTACCGCCCCCTCGGGCGCCCGCGGGGGCGGGCGTGTTCGCCCGTGGATGAGGCCGGGCCGCTCGGGCCGCCCCCGTGGAAGGATGGCCGGGCAACGTCACCATCGAAGGAGATGACCGCGTGCCTGGCACGAATCTCACCCGTGAAGAGGCTCAGCAGCGGGCGAAGCTGCTCACCGTCGACTCGTACGAGGTCGAACTGGATCTCAGCGGTGCGCAGGCGGGCGGCACGTTCCCGTCCGTGACCACCGTGCGCTTCCAGTCGGCCGAGGCCGGCGCCGAGACCTTCATCGACCTGGTCGCGCCGGCCGTCCACGAGGTGGTCCTGAACGGCAAGGCGCTGGACGCCGCCGCCGTCTTCCGCGACTCCCGCATCGCGCTGGCGCACCTGGCCGCCGGGGCGAACGAGCTCCGCGTCGTCGCGGACTGCGCGTACACCAACAGCGGTGAGGGCCTGCACCGCTTCGTCGACCCGGTCGACCAGCAGGCCTACCTGTACACCCAGTTCGAGGTGCCGGACGCGCGGCGGGTCTTCGCCAGCTTCGAGCAGCCCGACCTGAAGGCGACGTTCCGGTTCACCGTGACGGCCCCCGAGGGCTGGACGGTCATCTCGAACTCCCCGACGCCGGAGCCCAAGGACCGGGTGTGGGCCTTCGAGCCGACCCCGCGGATCTCCTCGTACATCACCGCGCTGATCGTCGGCCCGTACCACGCCGTGCACAGCTCGTACGAGGGCAAGGACGGGCAGCGCGTCCCCCTCGGCATCTACTGCCGTCCCTCGCTCGCCGAGTTCCTCGACGCGGACGCGATCTTCGACGTGACCCGGCAGGGCTTCGACTGGTTCCAGGAGAAGTTCGCGTACGACTACCCGTTCGCGAAGTACGACCAGCTCTTCGTCCCCGAGTTCAACGCGGGCGCGATGGAGAACGCGGGCGCGGTCACCATCCGCGACCAGTACGTCTTCCGCTCCAAGGTGACGGACGCGGCGTACGAGGTGCGCGCGGAGACGATCCTGCACGAGCTGGCGCACATGTGGTTCGGCGACCTGGTCACCATGGAGTGGTGGAACGACCTGTGGCTGAACGAGTCGTTCGCGACGTACACCTCCATCGCCTGCCAGGCGTCCGCGGCGGGCTCGAAGTGGCCGCACGCGTGGACCACCTTCGCCAACTCCATGAAGACGTGGGCGTACCGGCAGGACCAGCTGCCCTCCACGCACCCGATCATGGCGGACATCCGTGACCTGGACGACGTCTTGGTCAACTTCGACGGGATCACGTACGCCAAGGGCGCCTCGGTGCTCAAGCAGCTCGTCGCGTACGTGGGCGAGGACGCCTTCTTCAAGGGCGTGCAGGCCTACTTCAAGGCGCACGCCTTCGGCAACACCCGGCTCTCCGACCTGCTGGGCGCGCTGGAGGAGACCTCCGGCCGCGATCTGACCGCCTGGTCGACGGCATGGCTGGAGACGGCCGGCATCAACGTGCTGCGCCCGCGGGTGGAGACGGACGCGGACGGCGTGATCACCGCCTTCGCGGTCCGCCAGGAGGCCCCGGCGCTGCCCGCGGGCGCCAAGGGCGAGCCGGTGCTGCGGCCGCACCGCATCGCGATCGGCCTGTACGAGCTCACCGACGGCAAGCTGGTCCGCACGGACCGGATCGAGCTGGACATCGACGGCGAGCTGACGGCGGTACCGGAGCTGACGGGGCGGACCCGCCCGGCGGTGGTGCTGCTCAACGACGACGACCTGTCGTACGCGAAGGTCCGCCTGGACGAGGTCTCGCTGGCCAACGTCACCGCGCACCTGGGCGATTTCACGGAGTCGCTGCCGCGCGCGCTGTGCTGGGCCTCGGCCTGGGACATGACGCGGGACGGCGAGCTGGCCACCCGCGACTACCTGGCGCTGGTCCTCTCGGGCATCGGCAAGGAGTCCGACATCGGCGTCGTGCAGTCCCTCCAGCGGCAGGTGAAGCTGGCCGTGGACCTGTACGCCGACCCGGCGTGGCGGGAGCGGGGCCTGGCGATCTGGACGGAGGCCGCGTGGGAGCACCTGCGGGCGGCCGCGCCGGGCAGCGACCACCAGCTGGCGTGGGCGCGTGCCTTCGCGGCGACCGCCCGCACCGAGGAGCAGCTCGGCCACCTGGCGGCGCTGCTGGACGGCTCGGAGACGGTCGAGGGCCTGGTCGTGGACACGGAGCTGCGGTGGGCGTTCCTGGAGCGGCTGGTCGCGACCGGGGTCGCCGACGAGCCGGAGATCGCGGCGGAGCTGGAGCGGGACGCGACGGCGGCCGGTGAGCGGCACGCGGCGACGGCGCGGGCCGCGCGGCCGACGGCCGGGGCCAAGGCCGAGACGTGGGCGTCGGTCATCGAGTCGGGCGACCTGCCGAACGCGGTGCAGGAGGCCGTCATCGGCGGCTTCGTCCAGATCGACCAGCGGGAGCTGCTCGCGCCGTACGCGGAGAAGTACTTCGCGGTGGTCAAGGAGGTCTGGGAGACCCGGAGCCACGAGATCGCGCAGCAGATCGCGGTGGGCCTGTACCCCTCGCTCCAGGTCTCGCGGGAGACGCTGGACGCGACGGACGCCTGGCTGGCCTCGGCCGAGCCGAACGCCGGCCTGCGCCGCCTGGTCTCGGAGTCCCGGGCGGGCATCGAACGCGCCCTGAAGGCCCAGGCCGCCGACGCGGCGGCCGCCGGCTCCTGACCCCCGGCCCCGCCGGCCCCTGCGGGGGCGGGCGGGGCCGCTGCCTGACTTGCTCAGTCCCGGCGGGCGAAGCGGGCGAGGGCGGTGAGGACGTGGGCGCGGGTGGTGGCGGTGCCGAGGTGGCCCGCGTCGGGGACGACGGTCAGCTGGGCGTCGGGCCAGGCGCGGGCGAGGCGCCAGGCGGTGTCGAGCGGACCGGCCAGGTCGAGCCGGCCGTGGACCAGGACGCCGGGGATGCCCGCCAGGCGGTGGGCGTCGCGCAGCAGGGCGCCCTCCGCCAGCCACGCGCCGTGTGAGAAGTAGTGCGCGCAGATGCGGACCAGCGCCGTCCGGGCGGCCGGCGGGCGGTCGCCGTACGGGCGGGGGGCGCCGTCGGTCTCCCCGGACAGCACCGCGTCCTCCCAGGCGCACCAGTCGGCGGTGGCCTTCTCCCGTACGGCGGTGTCCGGGTGTTCGACCAGGCGCGCGTAGGCCGCCACGACGTCCCCGTCCGGCGGCGTGCCGGGGGCGCCCGCCAGGAAGCGTTCCCAGGGCCCGGGGAAGAACCGGCCGGCGCCCCGGTAGAGCCAGTCGATCTCGGAACGCCGGGTGGTGGTGACCGCGGAGATGACGATCTCCGAGACCCGCTCGGGGTGCGTCTCGGCATAGGCCAGGATCAGGGTCGAGCCCCAGGATCCGCCGTGCAGCAACCAGCGGTCGATGCCCAGGCGCACGCGCAGCCGCTCCATGTCGGCGATCAGGTGCGGCGTGGTGTTGTGCCGCATGTCGGTGCCGGGGAGGCTCGCGTGCGGGGTGCTGCGGCCGCAGCCGCGCTGGTCGAACAGGACGGTCCGGTAGCGCTCCGGGTCGAAGTACCGCCGCGCCTCGGGGCGGCATCCCGAGCCCGGGCCGCCGTGGACGACGAGGGCCGGTTTCCCGGCCGGGTTGCCGCAGGCCTCCCAGTACACGTGGTTGCCGTCGCCCACGTCGAGCAGGCCGGTCTCGTACGGCTCGATCGGGGGGAACAGCTCGCTCGGCTCGCTCATGTCCGGGACTCCCGTCGGGTCGAGTGCGTCAGGTGGTTCAGGTGGGGCGGGCGGCGGTGTGGAGGGCTTGTAGGACCCGGGCGAGGGCCGGGGCGGATTCCGAGCCGCGGCGCAGGGCGGCCGTGACGTGGCGGGTGGGGCGGTCGTGGGGCAGGGGCCGGACCGCGACGCCCTCGGCGCGGCCCGACACCATGCGCGGGACCAGGGCGACGCCCAGACCGGCCTCGACCATCGCCAGGATCGCGGTCCATCCGGACGCCGAGTGGGCCTGCTCCGGCACGAACCCGGCCGCCTCGCACGCGCTGCGGGTGATCTCCGACCAGGGCCCGCTGCCCCCGTAGATCCACGGCTCCCCCGCGAGGTCGGCCAGCCGTACGCCGGACGCGGCCGCCAGCGGGTGCCCCGGCGGCAGGGCCACGTCCAGCGGGTCCTCCAGCAGGGTGACGCGGGTGAAGCGGGGGTCGCCGGCGGCCGGGGCGTGCGCGGCCAGCGACAGCGCGAGGTCGACGGCCCCGGCCGAGAGGAGTTCGCAGGACTCGGCGGCCTCCGTCTCCCGGATCCGGACCTCGATCCCGGGGTGGCTGCCGCGCAGGGCCGCGACGGCGGGGACGACGAGCACGGGCACGGCGGTGGAGAAGGCCCCGATCCGCACCTCCCCGGCCTCCCCGGCCAGGTACCCGGTCAGTTCGGCGTCGGCTCGCTCCAGCTGGGCGAAGACGGCCTCGGCATGCCGCAGGACCAGGTGCGCGGCGTCGGTGAGCCGCACCCTGCGCCCCTGCGCCTCCAGCAGCGGGACCCCCAGCTGCCGGGCGAGGTTGGTCAGTTGCTGCGAGACGGCCGAGGGCGTCATGTGCAGCGCCCCGGCCGTCGCGGTCACGGTCCCCCGGTGGGCCAGGGTCCGCAGGATCCGCAGCTTCTTGATGTCCCAGTCGGTCACACCGTCGAACCTACCGCCGGGCGGCACTCGCCAGCCCGACCCCGCCGAGGATCAGCGCCATGCTCAGCAGTGCCGCCGGGCCGGTCCGCTCCCCCAGGAGCAGCAGCCCCAGCCCCGCCACGCACACCGGCTGGAGGTAGTAGACGACGCCGGCCCGGGCCGCTCCGATGACCGAGACGGCCTTGTTCCAGGCGAAGAAGGCGACGGCGGAGGAGAACACCCCGACGTACAGCAGCGGTCCGACCGTCCCGGCGCGGACCTCGAAGCCGCCCTGGACGGCGACGGAGACCGCGTACGCCGGGGCGAGCATCAGGGCGCCGAGCACGAACGTGGTGATCAGGAAGGCGAGTCCGCCGATCTCGGCGGGCTTGCGCTTGAGGAGCGCGCTGTAGCTGGCGAAGGAGAGCGCGGCCCCGAACATCCACAGGTCGCCGGCGCTGAAGTCGAAGCCGAGCGAGCCGTCCCCGACGAGCAGCAGGACCCCGAAGGCGGCGAGCAGCATCCCGAAGGTGCGCCGTACGCCGAGGCGTTCGCCGCCGAGGCGGGCGTAGAGGGCCATGACGACCGGCGAGGCGGCCATGATCATGCCCATGTTAGAGGCGGAGGTGGTCAGTCCGGCCTGGTGGACGAGCGTGTTGTACAGGGTGACGCCGAACAGGGTGGCGAGGGAGACGTAGCCGAGGTGCCGGCGCAGCAGGGCCCGCTGGCGCCAGGCCTGGCGGGCGGCGAAGGGGGCGACCGCGACGGCGGCGATGATCCAGCGCCAGAAGACGGCCTGGACGGGCGGTACGGACCCGGCCATGCCGCGGGTGGCCACGAAGCTCCCGGACCAGACGACCGTGGCCAGCAGGGCGAGGAGGACGCCGACGCCGGTGGCCGTCCTCGCGCCCGCCCCGGCCCCCTGGCCGCCGGTGTCCTGCGGCTGCTGTTCCTGCGGGACGGTGCGGGCGCGGTCCGTGATGGCCACCGGTGTGTCTCCCCCTCGGGTCGGTCGGAAGCGGTCCGCCCTACCGTCGCACCTCGGCACCGGTCAGGTCCATCGAAACATTTCGATCGGTCTTTTCAGCAAAATCGAACGGTACCTCGGCGGGGGCGGCGGCCTCCTTGGGCGCCCGCCCCGGCAGCTGGCCGAAGACCGTGGCGCCGAAGGCGATGGTCATGCCGACCACCTGTATCGCGGTGAGCGACTGGCCGAGGGCGGCCCAGCCGATGACGGCGGCGGTGAGCGGGGAGAGCGGGCCGAGCAGGGTGACGGAGGTGGCGGAGAGCTTGCCGATGCCGCGGAACCACAGGACGTACGCGGCTCCGGTGTTGATCAGCATCATGTAGCCGTAGCCCAGGAAGGCCTTGCCGTCGAGCGCGGGCGGCGCCCCCTCCACGAGGGCGGCGATCGGGATGATGACCAGGCCGCCGGCGGTGAGCTGCCAGCCGGTCACGGCCAGCGGGCCGACCCCCTCGGGGCGTCCCCAGCGCTTGGTCATGACGGTGCCGGCGCCCATGGAGGCGGAGGAGACGATGCCGGCGACGACGCCGACGAGGTCGAGCTTCGCCTCGGCGGTCAGCACCACCATGCTCACGCCGAGGGCGGCCACGACGGCGGCGAGGACCGTGCGCAGCCGGGCCCGCTCCCCGAGGACGAGGGCCGCGAGGCCGACGACGAACAGCGGCCCGGCGGAGCCGAGGACGGCGGCCACACCGCCCGGCAGCCGGTAGGCGGCGAGGAAGAGCAGCGGGAAGAAGGCCCCGATGTTCAGGGTGCCGAGGACGGCGGACTTCCACCACCAGGAGCCCTTGGGCAGGTTCCGGGAGAGGGCTATGAGCAGCAGTCCGGCGGGCAGGGCGCGCATGGCCCCGGTGAAGAGCGGACGGTCGGGCGGCAGCAGCTCGCTGGCGACGGCGTAGGTCGAGCCCCACGAGATCGGGGCGAGTGCGGTCAGGGCGATGGTGGCGACGCGGTTCACGGCGACTCCTCGGCAGGCGGCGACCGGGGGCCCCATTGCCGCCCAACTAGATCGCTCGTAAGTAGCTTACCGCTAAGCTACTTTTCCGCAAGCCACTTTCTTGCGAACGAGGAAACGGAACTTGGATACTTCGGACATGAACCGGGTCAGCAGCAGGGAAGCAGCAGCCAGGGACGCCGTCGACGCGATCACCGCGCAGTGGTACGGGGTCAGACCGGACCTGGACACCGTCCCCATGGGCGTCTTCGGCCGGATCTACCGGATCACCAAGGCCATGAAGGACGCGATGGAGCGGACCTACAACCGCTACGGGATCTCCACCGGCGAGTTCGACGTCATCGCGACGCTGCGCCGCTCCGGGGCCCCGTACACCCTCTCCCCGCGCCAGCTGTCGGCCACGCTCATGCTCACCACCGGCGGGATGACGGGGCGCCTGGACAAGCTGGAGAGGGCCGGCCTGCTCACGCGCAGCCCGGACCCGCACGACCGGCGCGGCCTCCAGGTGACCCTGACCGAACGCGGACTCACCCTCATCGACGAGGCCGTCGGGGCCGGCCTGGAGGTCCAGGCCGCCGTCCTCAAGGGGCTGGACACCGAGGAGGTCGAGCTGCTGACGGGCCTGCTCCGCAAGCTCCTGGCCAACGTCCCGTAGGCCGCCGGCAGGCGCCCGGCGCGGGACGGCGGCGGCCGGAGCCGGCCGGCGAGCGGCCGGGCGGGGACGCGCGAGGGCGCCGGAGGTCGCGCCCGGGCGGCCGGAGCCGGCCGGGCACGCCCTCCGGCGCCCCGGAAGCCGTCAGGAGGGCCCGTCCGCTCGGGGCGGGCCGCCTCCGTCCTGGAGTTACTGCTGCTTGCGCGACTTGTCGCCGACCATCACGAGGCCCGCGATGACCAGGAACAGCACGATCGGCGCGGCCACGTACAGGCCGAGCGTCTCGCCAATGCTCAGGCCCGGACCCGGGTCGTCACCGTCGTCGCGGGTGAGCGCGAGGGCGGGAGACGTCATCAGCAGCATCATCAGCGTCGATCCGGCCGTGACGGCGCCGGCGCGCAGAGCGTTCTTCTTGTCCACGGTGCAAACGTAGCGAACACCTAAAGCGGGCGCGCGCCCGGGGGTGCCGTACGGGTTCGCGCGCCCTCCCGCACCGCGCTCAGCAGGGCGTTCGCCCGGGGCGAGGCCATCAGCGCCTCCAGGGTGAGCGGCCGGCCGCTCCCGTCGGCGACCGGCAGGCGCCAGTTGGGGTACTGGTCCCAGGTGCCCGGCAGGTTCTGCGGCCGCCGGTCCCCCACCGCGTCCGGCAGCCACACCCCGACCAGCCGGGCCGGGGTGCCGAGCAGGAAGGCGTACAGGGACCGGACGGCGGCCTCCTCGTCCTTGGTCTCCAGCCCGAGCGCGTCCAGGGTCCGCAGCCACAGCGCCGTATCGGCGGCGTCCTCGGCGCGCTCCTCCTCCAGCGGGCGGGTCAGCAGCCCGAGCCGGTCGCGCAGTTCGACATGCGCCCCGGCCAGCTTGGCGGCGGTGGGCGGCAGGTCGTGGGTGGTCGCGGTGGCCAGGCAGTCGGCGCGCCAGGCCCCGGCCGGCAGCGGCTCGCCGTCGCCGGACCAGTCCCGCTCGAACCACAGCACCGAGGTGCCGAGGACCCCGCGCCGGGCCAGGTCGTGGCGCACCCGCGGCTCCACCGTCCCGAGGTCCTCCCCGATCACCAGCGCCCCGGCCCGGTGCGCCTCCAGCACCAGCACGGCCAGCATCGCCTCGCCGTCGTAGGAGACGTACGTCCCCTCCGCGGGCGGCGCGCCCTCGGGGATCCACCAGAGCCGGAACAGGCCCATGACGTGGTCGACGCGCACCGCGCCCGCGTACCGGAACACCCCGCGCAGCAGGGCCCGGAAGGGGGCGTACGCGGACTCCTCCAGGGCGTCGGGCCGCCACGGCGGCAGCCCCCAGTCCTGGCCGCGCGCGTTGAAGGCGTCCGGCGGGGCGCCCACCGAGATGTGCCGGGCGTGGAAGGGGCCGGTCACGGCGTCCGAACCCTCGGGGTGCACGCCGACCGCGAGGTCGTGCACGATGCCGACGGCCATCCCGGCCCCGCGCGCGGCCCGCTGGGCGGCCCTCAGCTGCTCGTCCGTCAGCCACACCAGCCAGGCGTGGAAGTCGGCCCGCCGCGCCGGGTCCTCCCCGGCGGCGGTGGCGCACCACGCGGCGTGCCGCTCCAGCGGCTCGCCCTGCCCGGCGCGGAACTCCGCGTACGCGGCCTCCCGTACGGCGGAACGCGGGACGGCGTACAGCAGTTCCAGGGCGGCGCGCTTGAGCTCCCAGACGGCGTCCCGGTCGATCAGCGCGCCCTTCTCCAGCACCTCCCGGCTCAGCCGCGCGCCCCGGTCGGCCAGCTCGTCGAGGGCGTCGCGCCCGGGGCAGTCGGCGTACTCGGGGACGTCCTCGATCCGCAGGTGCACCGGGTCGGGGAAGCGGCGCGAGGCGGGCCGGTACGGGGACGGGTCGGTCGGCGTGCCCGGAACGGCCGCGTGCAGCGGGTTGACCTGGAGGAACCCGGCGCCGTGGGTGCGGGCCGCCCAACGGGCCAGCTCCGCCAGGTCCCCGAGGTCGCCCATGCCCCAGGAGCGCTCGGAGAGCAGCGAGTACAGCTGGACGAGCAGCCCGTGGGCCCGCTCGGGCGCGGCCGGGGCCCGCTCCGGGGCCACGATCAGGGTGGCCGCGCCGCGGCTCCCGTCGGGGGTCTCGGCGGTGAGCCGGTGCACCCCGAAGGGCAGGCCCGGCTCCCAGTCCCGTTCGGCCGTCCCGTCCTCGGGGACCACCCGCAGCCGGGTCCCGGGCGGCAGCGCGGCCAGCGCCGGCGGTCCGGGCTCGCCGTGCCACTGCACCACGGTCGGCGGCAGCAGCCGCCCGGACCGCTCCCGCCCGGCCGCCTCGGCGGCGCCGGGGTCCTCGACGGGCACGCCGAGGACGCCGAGGACCGAGCGGACCGTGGCCGGCGGGACCTCCACCGTGACGTCCGCGGCGGGCTGGTAGGCGGTGGCGACGCCGTGCAGGGCCGCGAGCCGGGCGAGGTCGTCCATGGATCTCCCTTGTGGTGCGGTCGGGTCGTCCGGGCGGCGCTCTAGCGGCCCGCCGCGGACGGGGCGGGGGTGGTCGGTTCGCTCGTCAGCGGGGCCTCCTCCAGCAGCGGGGGTTCGCTGGTCAGCGGCGCGAACGCGGCGCCGGCCGGCGGGGGCTCACTGGTGAGGGGGCCGTCCGCCGGCCCGGTCGGGGCGGGCAGGTGGGCGAGCGGGGCGTGGACGGGGGCGGTGGTGCGGACTTCGGCGGTAGGTGCTTCAGCGGTACGGGCTTCGGCGGTAGGGGTGTTCATGGCAGCACTCCTTCGTGCGGGTCCGTCGGACGCGCCCATGCAACACCCCCGGGGAACACCGCAGCCATACCCAGTCGGCGGCATCGCATTCCTGCCTGATCCCGGTCAGACCACCCGCGCCGATTGACACTTCGGCCGCACGGGTGGTGGGCTCTGGCTCGTTCGTACGAGCGGGGAACGACTCGGGACGGGAGGCTCCGTGCGGCTCAGGGGCAGGACGCGGAGCACCGCGGCGGCCGTCGTCGTCATCGGGAGCCTGCTGGGCGGGGCCGTCGCGGCGACCCCGCAGAGCCACACCGGGACGCCCGAGGCCGCCAAGGCGCCGCGTCCGGGCGCCGCCCCCGCCGCCGCGCCCCTGCCCGTCCCCGTACCGCTCCTCGACCCGGCTACCGATCCCGTGCGCACCGCCGCCGAGGGGCCCGCCGTGTGGCCCCGGCCGCAGTCGGCGGTGGCCGATCCGGGGCGGGAGCTGCCGGTGGGCGCGGAGGCCGTGCTGGTGGCCCCGGCCGGGGTGGACCCGTACGCCGTCGAGGTGGTGCGCACCGCGCTGCGCGGGGCGGGCGTACGGACCCTGCACGAGCGGGCCCCGGGGGCGGCGCTGCCCGAACGGGCCCTCGTCGTACGCCTCCAGGGTGCGGACGCGGAGACGGCGCTGCGCGCGCTCGGCGCCGCCGCGGCCGGTGACCTGCCGGACGGGGGCTACCGGCTGGCCGTGGGCCGCACCGGCGGCCGGGACACGGTCGCGCTGGCCGGCGTCGGGGAGGACGGGCTGTTCCACGCCGCGCAGACGCTGCGTCAGCTGCTCGGGGCGGTCCCCGGGAAGGTGCCCGGGATGCTGGTGCGGGACTGGCCGACCGCGCCCGTGCGCGGGGTCACCGAGGGCTTCTACGGGCAGCCCTGGCCGCCCGAGCAGCGCCTCGCCCAGCTGGACTTCCTCGGCCGCACCAAGCAGAACCGGCTGCTGCTGGCCCCCGGCGACGACCCGTACCGCACGACGGCCTGGCGCGAGGAGTACCCGGCCGGGGAGCGGGCGGAGTTCCGGGCGCTCGCCGAGCGGGCCCGCGCCAACCGGGTGGTCCTCGGCTGGGCGGTCTCCCCCGGCCAGTCCATGTGCCTGGCCTCGGCGGACGAGCGGGCGGCGCTGCTGCGCAAGGTCGACGCCATGTGGGACCTGGGATTCCGGGCGTTCCAGCTCCAGTTCCAGGACGTCAGCTACACGGAGTGGGGCTGCCGGGCCGACCGGGTCCGGTACGGGAAGGGCCCGGCGGCGGCCGCGAAGGCGCACGCCGAGGTGGCGGGCGAACTGGCCGCGCACCTGGCCGCCCGGCATCCGGGGGCGGCGCCGCTGTCGCTGCTGCCGACCGAGTACTTCCAGGACGGCGCCACCGCCTACCGGACGGCCCTGGCCGGGGCGCTGGACCCCCGGGTGGAGGTGGCCTGGACGGGCGTGGGCGTGGTGCCGCGCACCATCACCGGCAAGGAGCTGGCCGGGGCCCGCTCCGCGCTCGGGCACCCCCTGGTCACCATGGACAACTACCCGGTCAACGACTGGCATCCGGACCGCGTCTTCCTCGGCCCCTACGCCGGGCGCGACCCGGCGGTGGCGGGCGGCTCGGCGGCGGTGCTGACCAACGGGATGCCGCAGGGCACCCTGTCGCGGATCCCGGTGTTCACGGCCGCCGACTACGCCTGGAACCCGCGCGGCTACCGGGCCGGGGAGTCCTGGGCGGCGGCCGTGCGCGATCTGGCGGGCCCCGACCGGCGCACCCGGGAGGCGCTGGCCGCGCTGGCCGGCAACACCGCCTCCTCGGGGCTCAAGCTGGAGGAGTCCGCCTACCTGAAGCCGCTCGTGGAGGAGTTCTGGCGGGCCCGCGCGGCCGGGGACCCGCAGGCCGGCGAGCGGCTGCGGGCCGCCTTCACCGTGCTGCGCGAGGCTCCCGCCCGGCTCCCCTCCCTCGCCGCCGAGGCGGGTCCCTGGCTGGAGCGGCTCTCCCGGTACGGGGCCGCGGGCGAGCACGCCGTGGACCTGCTGCGGGCCGAGGCCCGGGGCGACGGCGCGGCGGCCTGGCGGGCCTCGCGGGAGCTGGCGCGGGAACGGGAGGCGCTCGCGGGCAAGGGCGGCGCCCGGGTGGACACCTCGGTGCTCGACCCCTTCCTGAAGCGGGCGGCCGAGGAGTCCGACGCCTGGACGGGCGCGGCCCGCCGGGAGGGGACCGTGGAACGCGGGCCGGGCGCGTGGACCGTGCGGCTGGACGGCCCGCGCACCCTCGCGGCGGTCACCGTGATGACCGATCCGCCGGACCCGCGGGCCGGGGTGGCGGTGGTGGAGGCGCACGTGCCGGGCGAGGGCTGGCGCCGGATCGCCGACGCGGCGGCCTCCGGGTGGACCCAGGCCGACGCGGCCGGGCTGCGGGCCGACGCCGTCCGGCTGTCGTGGACCGGCGCCGGCCCGGAGGTCCGGGCGGTGGTGCCGTGGTTCGCGGACGGGCCGCGGGTGCGCTTCGAGCCGGGCGACGGGGCGCCGGCCGACGTGGAGACCGGCGGGGCGCCGCGCACGGTGACGGTGGAGCTGTCGGCGAGGGGCCCCGCCGAGGTGCGCGGGCCGTTCACGGTGAGCGCTGCGCCGGGGGTCCTCGTACGGGCCCCGCAGGAGCTGGTGGTGGCGCGCGGGGCGCGGGTGGCGGTCCCGCTGGAGGTGACCGTACCGGCGGGCACCCCGGCCGGGGAGCGGGAGATCACCCTCGGCTTCGCCGGGGAGGCGCACCGGGTGACCGTACGGGCGGTGCCGCGCACCGGCGGCCCGGACCTGCTGCGCACCGCCCGGGCCTCCTCCTCGGCGGACGAGGACCCGCGCTTCCCGGCGGCCGCGGCGGTGGACGGCTCCGAGACCACCCGGTGGTCCTCGCCCGCGGTGGACGGGGCGTGGTGGCGGGCCGAACTGGCGGCGCCGGCGCGGGTCGGCCTGGTGACCCTGCACTGGCAGGAGGCGTATCCGTCCGCGTACCGGGTCGAGACGTCGGCGGACGGCGCGCACTGGCGCCCGGCCGTCGCCGTGACCTCGCGGGGCGGGGTGGACTCCGTCCGGCTGGACGCCCCGGACACCCGGTTCCTCCGCGTCACCTGCGACCGCCGGGCGACCCGCTTCGGCTGCAGCCTGTGGTCGGCTTCGGCCTTCGCGGTGGCTCCGTGAGCGGTGCCGGTCCTCTTCGGCACCCGCCCCTAGGACGCGGCTATGACGCGGCGGCCCCGATGCGTTCCAGCGCGTCGTCGGCCCCGTACGGCTGGAGGTAGGGCATCCAGCGGGGGTCGCGGTGGCCCGTTCCGATGATCCGCCAGGCGAGACCGGACGGCGGGGCCGGCTGGTGGCGCAGTCGCCAGCCCAGCTCCAGCAGGTGCCGGTCCGCCTTCACGTGGTTGCAGCGGCGGCAGGCGGCGACCACGTTGTCCCACGCGTGCTGGCCGCCCCGGCTGCGCGGGATGACGTGGTCGACGCTGGTGGCCACGGCCCCGCAGTACATGCACCGGCCGCCGTCGCGGGCGAACAGGGCGCGGCGGGTGAGTGGAACGGGCCCCCGGTAGGGGACCCGCACGAAGCGCTTGAGCCGGACCACGCTGGGAGCGGGGACGGCTCTCGTCGCGCTGTGCAGAAAGGCGCCGGATTCCTCCAGGGAGACCGCTTTGTTCTCCAGGACGAGGACGAGCGCGCGGCGGAGCGGTACGACGCCGAGGGGCTCGTACGACGCGTTGAGGACCAGGACGTGCGGCACGGACTGCCTCCTTGTACGCCGGCGGCGCGTGGCTCGCGCCGGGACGATCTGCTCTCCAGTCTCCCCTTACGGCTGGTCGAAGCGCCACCACGCGCCCGTAACGGGTACGGGGTGTTTTCAACCACACCCCGTTCCTCCCCGGGTGAGCCCGGTCTCTCCCCCCGCTCACGGCAACGGCGTCGGGCGTGTGCCCCGTTAGTGTGGTTGGTCTGTCCCGCACGTCCTGTCCCGCGGGCAGACCGCTACGCCTGGAGGTTCCCCGCCGTGTCCTCGCCCGCCACCCTGCTCCCGTTGGCAGCGAACACCACCGATGACCCCGCCCAGAGCGTGACGAACGCCGCGAGCTTCATCGAGGAGAACTGGGCCACCTGGCTGAGCATCGGCCTGCGGATCCTGTTGATCGTCGTGATAGCGGCCCTGCTGCGGTCCGTGGTGCGCAAGGCCCTGACCAAGCTGATAAGCCGGATGAACACCAGCGCGGAGGCCGTCGAGGGCACCGCGCTGGGCGGTCTGCTGGTCAATGCCGAGCGGCGGCGCCAGCGTTCCGAGGCGATCGGGTCGGTGCTGCGTTCGGTGGCCTCGTTCCTGATCCTCGGGACGGCCGCGCTGATGGTGCTGGCCGCGCTGAAGATCGACCTGGCGCCGCTGCTGGCGAGTGCCGGTGTGGCGGGCGTGGCGATCGGTTTCGGTGCCCGCAACCTGGTGACGGACTTCCTGTCCGGAGTGTTCATGATCATGGAGGACCAGTACGGCGTCGGGGACAAGATCGACGCGGGGGTCGCCTCCGGCGAGGTGATCGAGGTCGGGCTGCGCGTCACGAAGCTGCGCGGCGACAACGGCGAGATCTGGTACGTCCGCAACGGCGAGATCAAGCGGATCGGCAACCTCAGCCAGGGCTGGGCGACGGCGGGCGTGGCCGTGCAGGTCAAGCCGTCGGAGAACCTCCCGCGCATCCGCGAGGTGGTCCAGCAGGTCGCGGACGGCCTGGCGAAGGAGTCCCCGTGGGACGAGCGGCTGTGGGGCCCGGTGGAGGTGCTCGGCCTGGACGAGGTGCTGCTGGCCTCCATGACCGTGAAGGTCTCCGCGAAGACCATGCCGGGCCAGCAGTTCGCCGTGGAGCGCGAGCTGCGCTGGCGGATCAAGGAGGCCTTCGACGCGGCGGGCATCCGGATCATCGGCGGTATGCCCGAGGCCGGCGAGCCGGAGGCGGCCCCGGACCCGTCCGCCTCCGTGGCCCCGCCCTCGGCGCTGGCCAACCCGGTCTCCCCGCAGTCCCTGGCCACCACCCCGATACCGCCGCCGGGCGGGCCGCGGATCTCCAAGTAGCCGCCTCGCCCTCCGTCATACGCGCACTGCCCCGCCGGTCACCTCCGGCGGGGCAGTGCGCGTATGCGGGGCGCGCGCCACAGCACCTGAGCGCCGACGTGACCATTGACACACCGCCGCGGCTGATAGGAAACTTACCTAACAGTTCACTCCGGTGAGGGAGAAGCCCCCCATGCCCGCCGCCACACCCGGAACGCCCAGCCTGCTGCGCGCCATGAACGACCGCGCCGCCCTGGAGCTGCTGCTCACGCACGGCCCCCTGTCCCGGACCCGGATCGGGCACCTCACCGGCCTCTCCAAGCCCACCGCCTCCCAGTTGCTCGCCCGGCTGGAGGCCGCCGGGCTGGTCGTGGCCACCGGCACCGACGGCGGCCGGCCCGGCCCCAGCGCGCAGCTGTACGCCCTCAACGCCCGGGCCGCGCACGTCGGCGGGCTCGACGTCACCCCCGAGGGCGTCCACGCGGCCGTCGCCGACCTGACCGGCGCCGTGACCGGCCGCTTCGCGCTCCCCTACACCGAGGGCGCCGACGCCGTCGGGCAGGTCACCGCCGCCCTGGACGGGGCCGTCGCGGCCGCCGGGCTGCGCCGCGCCGACCTGCACCGCCTCGTCGTCGGCACCCCGGGCGCCTTCGACCCGCAGACCGGCCGGCTGCGCTACGCCAGCCACCTCCCCGGCTGGCACTCCCCCACCCTGCTCGACGAACTGGCCGCGGCCCTGCCCATGCCGGTCGAGTACGAGAACGACGTGAACCTCGCCGCCGTCGCCGAGCAGCGCCTCGGCGCGGCCCGCGGCCACGAGGACTTCGTCCTGCTCTGGAACGAGGAGGGGCTCGGCGCCGCCCTGGTGCTCGGCGGACGCCTGCACCGCGGCTGGACCGGCGGCGCGGGCGAGGTGGGGTTCCTGCCCGTGCCCGGCCACCCCCTGGTCCGGCAGGTCACCCGGGTCAACTCGGGCGGCTACCAGGAGCTGGCCGGCGCCCAGGTGCTGCCCCGGCTCGCCCGTGACCTCGGCATCGAGGTGCCCCGCGACACCGCCCCGCCGGAGGCCGCGGCCGCTCCGCCGGACGACACGGCCACTCCGCCGGACGCCCCGGCCGCCCCGCACGGGCCGCAGGTGGCCGCCGCCGTCGCCCTGCTGCGGCGGGCCGCCGCCGAGCCCGGGGACCCGTACCCGGCCTTCCTCCAGGCGTACGCCACCGTCCTCGCGACCGGCCTGGCCTCGCTGGTCGCCGTACTCGACCCGGAGATCGTGGTCCTGTCCGGCGCCGTGATCAGCGCGGGCGGCGAGCCGCTGCGCGCCCTGCTGGAGGCCGAACTCGCCGAACTGGCCCCCTCGCGGCCCCGGCTCGTCATGGGCGAGGTGCGCGAACGGCCCGTCCTGCGCGGCGCCCTGGAGAGCGCCCTCGCCGACACCCGCGAGGAAGTCTTCGACACCTCCCGCTGACCCCCCGCCCCCTCGCCCCCCTTGTCCCACTCCCTCGGCACCGCCCCCGGAAGTTCCTCCCCCAGAGAGCGAGCACCGCCATGCCCAGAACCGGACGACTGACCACCGCGGCCACCGCCCTGGCCGCCCTCGCCGTACTCGCCACGGCGTGTACGGGCCAGAACGCCACCGGCGCCGCCGACGACCCGAAGGCGGGCGTCTCCCTCAACTTCTGGCACGGCTGGTCCGCGCCCGGCGAGGTCAAGGCGATCGAGGAGAACGTCGCCCGGTTCCGCGCGGCCCACCCCAACATCAAGGTCACCATCACCGGCAACATGACCGACGACAAGATCAACCAGGCGCTGCGCACGGGCGGCGACAAGGCCCCCGACGTCGTCTCCTCCTTCACCACCGACAGCGTCGGCACGTTCTGCAACTCCGGCGCCTTCGCCGACCTGAACCCCTTCCTCCAGAAGTCCGGGGTCGACAAGACGAAGGTCTTCCCCAAGACGCTGCTGGAGTACACGCAGTACAAGGGCGACCAGTGCACGCTCCCGCTGCTGAACGACGCCTACGGCCTCGTCTACAACAAGACCGCCTTCGCGGCCGCCGGAATCAGCGAACCCCCGAAGACCTGGAGCCAGTTCACCGAGGACGCGCGGAAGCTGACCAAGCCGGCCGGGGACTCGTACGAACAGCTCGGCGTCATGCCCACCTTCCACGGCTACGAGACCACCCCCATGCGCCTGGCCGCCCAGTGGAGCCCCACCTACTTCGGCGCCGACGGCAGCTCGAACCTGGCGAAGGACCCCGCCTTCGCGAAGATGCTGACCGCGCAGCGGGACCTGGTGGACTCGCTCGGCGGCTACGAGAAGCTGGAGCGGTTCCGCGCCACCTTCGGGGACGAGTGGAGCGCCGAACACCCCTTCCACAAGGGCCTGGTCGCCATGCAGGTCGACGGGGAGTGGCGAGCCGCCATGGCCAAGGAGGCCGGGGTCACGTTCGACATAGGCACCGCCCCGCTGCCCGTCCCCGACGACCAGGTCGCCGACTACGGCAAGGGCTACCTCTCCGGCACCGTCATGGGCATCGCCTCGGCGAGCCGCAAGCAGAACGCCGCCTGGGAGCTGGTGAAGTACATGACCACCGACACGGAGGCGGTGGTCGCCTTCGCCAACGCCATCCACAACGTGCCCTCGACCCTGGCCGCCCTGGACTCGCCCGACCTGCGGGTCACCCCCGAGTTCAAGACCTTCCTCGACATCTCCCGGCACCCCCGGTCCAACACCACCCCGGCCCGGGCCGACGGCGGCACCTACCAGCTGACCTTCCAGGACTTCGCGTACAAGACGGAGAAGGGCGACGTCACCGACATCCCCGCGGGTCTCGCCGCGACCGGCCGGCAGATCGACACGGACATCGCGAAGGCCGAGTAGCCGCGATGACCACCACCGCGCCCGCCCTGCAGGCCAAGCGCCGCCGCTCCGCCCTGCGCAGCGCCGCCTTCATGTCGCCCTGGCTGATCGGCTTCGCCGTCTTCTTCGCCTACCCGCTGCTGTCCACGGTGTACTTCTCCTTCACCCGGTACGACGGCTTCCGGGCACCCGTCTTCAACGGCCTGGACAACTGGAGCTACGTCTTCTCGGACTATCCGCTGTTCTGGCCCGCGATGCGCAACACCCTGTGGCTGGTCGTGGTCATGGTCGGCTGCCGGGTCGTCTTCGGCCTCGGTGTCGGCCTGCTCATCACGAAGATCAAGACCGGCGCCGGGATCTTCCGGACCCTGTTCTACCTGCCCTACCTGGCCCCGCCGGTGGCCGCCACCCTCGGCTTCGTCTTCCTGCTCAACCCCGGCACCGGCCCCGTCAACACCCTGCTCGATGCCGTGGGGCTGCCCACGCCCGGCTGGTTCACCGACGCCGACTGGTCCAAGCCGGCGCTCACCGCCCTCGCCCTGTGGGGCATCGGCGACCTGATGGTGATCTTCATGGCCGCGCTGCTCGACGTACCCAGGGAGCAGTACGAGGCCGCCGAGCTGGACGGGGCCGGGGGGTGGGCCCGCTTCCGGCACATCACGCTGCCGAACATCTCCCCGATCGTCCTGTTCGCCGTGGTCACCGGGGTCATCCAGGCCATGCAGTACTACACGCAGCCGCTGGTCGCCGGGAAGGTGGCCGCCGGGGTCATCGGCGGCTCCGGGCAGCACTTCGAGCCCGGCTACCCCGACAAGTCCACCCTCACCCTGCCCCAGCTCGTCTACAACGTCGGCTTCCAGCGCTTCGACTACGGCAGCGCCTGCGTCGTCGCCCTGGTGCTGTTCGCCCTCTCCATGGCCTGCACCGCGCTGCTGATGCGCCGCCGTGGCGGACTGATCGGAGCCGGTGACTGAGATGACCCTGACCGAGAACCGTCCCGCGACCCGGACGTCCCGCGGGCGGAGCGGCCCCGCCCGGGCCCGTACCCGTACGCGTACCCGTACCGCCGTCCTGCACTGGGTCGCCGTGCACTCCCTGGCAGTGGCCGCCGCCCTGTTCTTCGTGCTGCCCTTCGTCTTCCTCTTCCTCACCTCCCTGATGAGCGACCAGCAGGCCCTCACCCGCGACCTGTGGCCCCGCACCTGGGAGTGGGGCAACTACGCCCAGGTCTGGCACACCCCCGGCTTCCTCACCTGGTGGCGCAACACCCTGCTCTACGCGGGCCTCGGCACCCTGCTGACCGTGGTCTCCTCCGTGCCCGTCGCCTACGCGCTCGCCAAGTTCCGCTTCCGCGGCCGGCGGCTGTCGCTGCTCCTGGTGATCGCCATGATGATGCTGCCGCCGCAGGTGGTCGTCATCCCGATGTACCTCTTCTGGGCCAAACAGCTCGACCTGTCCGGCACCCTGTGGCCGCTGATCATCCCCATGGCCTTCGGCGACGCCTTCTCGATCTTCCTGCTGCGCCAGTTCCTGCTGACCATCCCCGACGAGTACCTCGACGCCGCCAAGGTGGACGGCTGCGGCGAACTGCGGACCCTGCTGCGGGTGGTGCTGCCGATGGCGAAGCCGGGGATCGCCGCCGTCGCCCTGTTCCAGTTCTTCGCCGCCTGGAACGACTACTTCGGCCCGCAGATCTACGCCTCGGACAACCCGGCCGCCTGGACGCTGAGCTACGGCCTGGAGTCCTTCAAGGGCGCGCACCACACCAACTGGAACCTCACCATGGCGGCGACCGTGCTCGTCATGGCCCCCGTGATCGTCCTCTTCTTCTTCGCCCAGAAGGCGTTCGTCGAAGGGGTCACCCTGACCGGAGTGAAAGGCTAGACCCCGATGAAACTCGCAGTGGTGGGCGGCGGTTCCACCTACACGCCCGAACTGATCGACGGCTTCGCGCGGCTGCGCGACACCCTGCCCGTGAGCGAACTCGTCCTCATCGACCCCGCCGCCGACCGCCTGGAGCTGATCGGCGCCCTCGCCCGCCGGATCTTCGCCCGCCAGGGCCACCCCGGCCTGATCACCACCACCGCCGACCTCGACGCGGGCGTCGCCGGGGCCGACGCCGTCCTGATCCAGCTGCGCGTCGGCGGACAGGCCGCCCGGCTCCAGGACGAGACCTGGCCGCTGGAGTGCGGCTGCGTCGGCCAGGAGACCACCGGCGCCGGCGGCCTGGCGAAGGCCCTGCGCACCGTCCCCGTCGTCCTCGACATCGCCGAACGGATCCGGCGGGCCGCCCCCGACGCCTGGATCATCGATTTCACCAACCCCGTCGGGATCGTCACCCGCGCCCTGCTCCAGGCCGGGCACAAGGCCGTCGGACTGTGCAACGTCGCCATCGGCTTCCAGCGGAAGTTCGCCGCGCTGCTCGGCGTGGCCCCCGCCGAGGTCCACCTCGACCACGTCGGCCTCAACCACCTCACCTGGGAGACCGGCGTCCGGCTCGGCGGCCCCGGCGGCGCCGACGTCCTGCCCCGGCTGCTCGCCGAGCACGGCGCGGCCGTCGCCGCCGACCTGCGCCTGCCGCGCACCGTGCTCGACCGGCTCGGCGTGGTGCCCTCGTACTACCTGCGCTACTTCTACGCCCACGACGAGGTGGTGCGGGAGCTCGGCGAGAAGCCCTCGCGGGCCGCGGAGGTGGCCGCCATGGAACGCGAACTCCTCGCCCTGTACGCCGACCCCGCGCTCGACGAGAAGCCCGCCCTGCTCGCCAAGCGCGGCGGCGCCTTCTACTCCGAGGCCGCCGTGGACCTGGCCGCGGCCCTGCTCGGCGACGGCGGCCCCGCCGTCCAGGTCGTCAACACCCGCAACGACGGCACCCTGCCCTTCCTCCCGGACGACGCCGTCATCGAGGTCCAGGCCCGCGTCGACGGCGGCGGCCCGGTACCGCTGCCCGTGCCCCGGCTGGACCCCCTCTTCGCCGGGCTGGTCGCGCACGTCACCGCGTACGAGGACCTCGCGCTGGACGCCGCGCTGCGCGGCGGGCGCGAGCGGGTCTTCCGGGCGCTCCTCGCGCATCCGCTGACCGGCCAGCTGGAGCGCGCCGAGGGACTGACCGACCGGTTGCTCGCGCACAACAAGGAGCACCTGCCATGGGCGTGAACCGCCCCGCCGCCGTCCTCGCCATCGACGCCGGCAACAGCAAGACGGACGCCGCGCTGATCGGCGCCGACGGCACCGTCCTCGGCACCGGCCGCTCGGGGGGCTTCCAGCCGCCCCGGACCGGCGTCGAGGCGGCCGTCGACGTGCTCGGGCTGGCCGTCGCGGAGGCTGCCGAGGCCGCCGGGCTGGCGCCGGGCACACCGTACGCGGAGCGGGTCTCGGCCTGTCTGGCCAACGCCGACCTGCCGGTGGAGGAGCGGCAGCTCGCCGGGGCGGTCGGCGCGCGCGGCTGGGGCACGGCGACCGAGGTGCGCAACGACACCTTCGCGATCCTGCGGGCGGGCCTCGCCGGCTCCGGCCCGCCCTGCGGGGTCGCGGTGGTGTGCGGGGCGGGGATCAACTGCGTCGGCCTGCTGCCCGACGGCCGGACCGCCCGCTTCCCGGCGCTCGGGGTGATCTCCGGCGACTGGGGCGGCGGGGGCGGCCTCGCGGAGGAGTCCCTGTGGTGGGCGGCCCGGGCCGAGGACGGGCGCGGCGGCCCGACCCGGCTGGCCCGTGCGCTGCCCCGGCACTTCGGGCTGGCTTCGATGGCCGCGCTCATCGAGGCCCTGCACCTGGGCGCGGTGCCCCGGCGGCGGCTGCACGAACTGGTGCCGGTGCTGTTCGCGGTGGCCGCCGGGGGCGACGCGGTGGCCTTGGCGCTGGTGGAGCGGCAGGCCGCGGAGGTGGTGGCGCTGGCCTCGGTGGCGCTGGAGCGGCTGGGGCTGCTGGGGCAGGAGGCGCCGGTCCTGCTGGGCGGCAGCGTCCTCGCGGCCCGCCATCCGCAGCTCAACGGCCGGATCGTGGAACTCCTCGCCGCCCGTGCCCCGCTGGCCCGCCCCTCGGTGGTCACCGCTCCCCCGGTGCTGGGCGCCGCCCTGCTGGGCCTGGACGCCGTCGGCGCGCCCCCCGAGGCCCACGCGAAACTCCGTGCTCATTTCGGGTGAACCTGCGCCGGGCGGCGCCGGGCCGGGAACCACGGGGGCCGGGCGGGCGTATTGACGGTGAAGGGGAAGCGGGGACCGCGGGGGGCGGCCCCGGGAGGAGGATCGCCAAGATCGGGCTCCGGGTGCTGTGGCCGGGCGGCACTACGGCCATACTGCTGCGAGCAGAGGGACCGAGGGGGAGGTCACGGTGGCCATCACGACACGCGCGTCCGCGCCCGGGGGCGGTGCCTCCGGAGCGCCCGCCGGGCCGGATCCGGGCCCGGCGGCGCCACCGCCGGGGCGGAGCACCGCCTGGGCGGAGGGCGTGGCGCGGCTGCGCGCCGCGGCCACGACCGAGCCGGGCCGGCTGCGGATCATCGGGGCGGTACTCGCCGCCCTGGTGGTCCTGTTCGGCATGGTCGCGGTCTGGGAGGTCTCCGGCCGGGTCACCGCCGCGGACGACGTGGTGGGCCACAGCCAGCCGCTGAGCGCGGACGCGGCGAGCATCTACCGCTCCCTCGCGGACGCCGACACGGCCTCCTCCAGCGGGTTCCTCGCGGGCGCCCAGGAGCCCCGCGAGGTCCGGCAGCGCTACGAGAAGGACATCGCGAACGCCTCCAGACTGCTGGTCAGCGCCGCCGCCAACACCGCGGCCGGCGGGGACTCGCGCAAGGAGATCGCCCTGCTCGGCGAGCAACTGCCCCGCTACACCGGCCTCATCGAGCAGGCCCGCGCCACCAACCGGCAGGGCCTGCCGCTGGGCGGCGCGTACCTGCGCTACGCCAACGAGCAGATGAGCACGGTGCTGTTGCCCGCCGCCCAGCGCCTGTACGAGGCGGAGACCGGCCGGCTCTACGCCGACTACGACGCGGCCCGCTCCTGGCCGCTGGCCGCCGCGGGCGCGGGGGTGCTCGCCCTGGCCGGGCTGGGGTGGGCGCAGCGGCGCACCTACCTGCACACGCACCGGGTGTTCAACCACGGGCTGCTCGCGGCGACGGCCGCCGCGGCCGTGGTGCTGCTGTGGCTGGCGGTGGGCCACACGGTCGCGCGGACGGGACTGGGCGAGGCGCGGGCCCACGGGCAGGAGTCGCTCAAGGTGCTCAACGACGCCCGGATCGCCTCGCTCCAGGCCCGGGCCAACGAGAACCTGACGCTGATCGCGCGGGGCGCCGTACTGGCCGGGGACAACAAGTCCGACAAGTACGACGTGGACTACGCGCGGGACATGAAGCAGCTCGACGACGGCCTGGCGCGGGCGCTGCGACTGGCCGACGACGCGAGCGGCCGGGAGCCCGTCTCGGCGGCCCTGGCGGGTGTGGCGCAGTGGAAGCAGCGGCACGCGGCGGCCCGGGAGAGCGACATGAGGGGCGACTACGAGCTGGCCCTCCCACAGGTCATCGGGGACGAGCGGCACAAGGACAGCAGCGGGGCCTCGTTCGACACGGTGGACGCCTCCCTGGAGCGGGCCGTGGCGCACGAGCAGGAACAGTTCACCCGGGCCGCCCGGGACGGGCTCGGCGCGCTGGACGGGCTGATGACGGGCTCGGCGGCGCTGGCGGCCCTCGGCGCGGCCGCCGCTCTCCTCGGCATCGGCCGCAGGCTTTCGGAGTACAGGTGAGTGCGATGCGGATACGGCGGACACGGACGGGGCGGCGGCTGCGCGGCTGGGGCGGCGTGAGCGCGATGGCGGCCGCCTGCGCGGTGACGGCCGCCGCGGTGCTGCCACTGGCCCAGGCCGCTCCGGGCGCGGCCCGGCCCGCGGCGGTACGGGAGCCGGCCCGCGCGGCGGCCGCGCCGCTGGCCCCCGCCGACACCTGCCAGGACCCGGAGGCGAGCCTGGCCCCGTCCGGGCTGGACGGCCCGACGATCGAGCGGATCCGCACGGCGGGCAAACTCGTGGCGGGCGTGGACCAGAACAGCTTCAAGTGGGGCTACCGCAACCCCGACGGGCACCTGGACGGCTTCGACATCGACCTGGTCAAGGCCATAGCGAAGGACATCCTGGGCCGCGAGGACGCGGTCATCTACCGGGCCATCCCCACCAGCCAGCGCGTCCCGGCGCTCCAGGAGGGCCGGGTCGACGTCGTCGTGCGGACGATGACGATCAACTGCAAGCGGCTGGAGGACGTCGCGTTCTCCACCGCCTACTTCGAGGCCGGGCAGCAGGTGCTGGCCCCCAAGGGCTCGCGCATCAGCGGCTACGACGCCTCGCTGGCGGGCCGCCGGATCTGCACGGCCGCCGGGTCCACGGCGGAGGCCGCGCTGAAGGCGAAGTCGTACGGCGCCGTGCCGGTCTCGGTCCCCAACCAGCTGGACTGCCTGGTGCGGCTCCAGCTCGGCGAGGTCGACGGGATCATCACCGACAACGCCCTCGCCGCCGGCCAGGCCGCGCAGGACCCCTCGGTGCAGCTGGTCGGGGCGCCCTTCACGCGCGAGTTCTACGGGGTGGCCATGAACAAGGACGCCACCGATCTGGTGCGCCGTGTGAACAAGGTGCTGGAGAACTACCGCGCGGGCGGCGACCAGAGCCCCTGGGCCGTCTCCTACCGCAAGCACTTCCAGAACGTGCTGCCGGGCCAGGCCGCCCCGCCCGCCCCCATGTACCGGAACGGCTGAGGCCGGTGACCGATCCGAAGCCGTACGCGGGCCTCCCGGGAGCGGATCCCGGCCTCATGGACCGGGACGACGTCGACCGCGCGCTGACCCGGCTGGCCGCGGAGCACGAGGCCGTGGAGACCTCGCTGCTCGCGCTCCAGGACCACGCCGGGCGACGGCTGCTGGAGGGCGCCGCGCTGAGCGGGGTCACCAAGGAGCGCTGGGCCGCCGCCGACGCGGCGATCGGCCGGCTGTGGACGTACTTCGACGCCTACAGCGGGGCCCTGGCCGCCGCCCGGGAGATCCGCGAGCGCCGCCGCTGGCCGTCCCGCGAGGAGCTGGCCGAGCTGACCGAGCGGCTGCGCGGCCCCGGGGTGGTGATCGCGGGCGCCGCCGCCGAAGGCGCCGGGCTCGCCGAGCGGTTCTCGCTGGCCGCCCTGGTGGCCCGGATGAACGAGCTGTACGCGAGCTCGCTGGACGTGGTGGTGGCGGCCGACGCGGTGTGGTCGGCGCTGCCCGCCCGGATCGACCTGCTCGGGGCCGAGCTGCGCCGGACGCGGGCGCTCGCGCACTCGGTGGGGGTGCGGCCGGGCGAGCATCCGTCGGGGGACGACCTGGAGGAGATCACCGCCGAGCTGGCCGCCCTGCGGGCCGAGGTGATCGCGGATCCGCTGGCCTTCTGGGTCGCGGTGGCGGGCAGCTCCGCCCCGGGCGGCGGCCGGCCGGACACCGGCCGCTATGACCGGGCGGCCCGCGCGCTGGACGACGTACGCCGTGAGGTCGAGGCGGTGCTGACGGTCCGGCAGGACGCGGAGGCGCGGCTGATCGCCCTGCGGGACGTGCTCTCGCGGGCCGACCGGACCCTGGCGGAGGCGCGGACGGCGCGGACCGAGGTGCTGGCGAAGATCGCGGCGTCGGAGGTGCCCGCGGTCAGCGGGCCGCCGACGGCCCTGCAGGAGCAGCTGGCGGCGGCGGCCGAGTACCGGCGCCGCTCCCAGTGGCACCGGCTGTCCCCGCTGCTGGACGCGCTGGAGGACCGGGCCGAGGAGGAACTGCGGCGGGCCCGCGAATCGTTGACCGCGGTGACGGCGCCGCTCGCGGTCCGGGCGGAGCTGCGCGGCCGGCTGGACGCGTACAAGGCGAAGGCGGCCCGGCACGGCGTCGCGGAGGATCCGCTGCTGGTCGAGCGGTACGACGCGGCCCGGCGGATGCTGTGGAGCGCGCCCTGCGACCTGCGGGCCGCCGAGCAGGCCGTCCTGCGCTACCAGCGGGCGACGGCGGAGACACTGGTGCCGAGGCAGCAGCCCCTGCCGGATCACCACCGGCCCGCGGGGCCGGGGGAGGAGGAGGCGTGAGCCTGATCGCAACGCCGTGCGTGCGTCCCGGCTGCCCGGGCGCGTACGAGGACATGGGCGGCGGGGAGGTCTACTGCGACACCTGCGGGCTCGCCCCGGCCGGCGCGGTCGCCGCCGGGGCGCAGGAGCTGGTCTCGCCTCCGACGGGGATGACCAGCGCGGCCCGGCACGGGGACTCCCGGGGGTCGGCGGGCTCGGGCCGCTCCTCGGCGTCGGCGCGCTCCTCGCGCTCCTCCCGGTCCTCCCGCTCCTCTTCCTCGCGCCGCTCGGTGTCGGGGCGGCTGTCGCGGTCCCTGTCGGGCGGCGCCGCCTCCACCCGCTCGGTCTCGGTGCGCAGTTCGGGCTCCGCCTCCGCGTCCTCGGGTCGCGGCCGGCTGGGCGCCGGGCTGGTCACCATGCCGGAGGTGCCGCGTCCGGATCCTTCGGCGGCAGTGCTGGCCAACCCGGAGGTGCCGGAGCGCAAGCGGTTCTGCTCCCGCTCGGACTGCGGGGCTCCGGTGGGCCGGGCGCGGGGCGAGCGGCCGGGCCGGACGGAAGGGTTCTGCACCACGTGCGGGCACCCGTACTCCTTCGTGCCGAAGCTGCGCGCCGGTGACGTGGTGCACGGCCAGTACGAGGTCGCGGGCTGCCTGGCGCACGGCGGCCTCGGCTGGGTGTACCTGGCCGTGGACAAGGCCGTGTCGAACCGGTGGGTGGTCCTCAAGGGCCTGCTGGACACCGGGGACCAGGACGCGATGGAGGCGGCGATCTCCGAGCGGCGCTTCCTGGCGGAGATCGAGCACTCCAACATCGTGCGGATCTACAACTTCGTGGAGCACCTGGACCAGCGGACGGGTTCGCTCGACGGCTACATCGTCATGGAGTACGTGGGCGGCAGATCGCTGAAGGAGATCGCGAACGAACGCCGCCGGCCGGACGGGCGGCGCGATCCGCTGCCGGTCGAGCAGGCGTGCGCGTACGGGATCGAGGCGCTGGAGGCCCTCGGGCACCTGCACAGCCGCAACCTCCTGTACTGCGACTTCAAGGTCGACAACGCGATCCAGCAGCAGGACCAGCTGAAGCTCATCGACATGGGCGCGGTCCGGCGGATGGACGACGACGAGTCGGCGATCTACGGAACGGTCGGCTACCAGGCGCCGGAGGTGGCGGAGCTGGGGCCCTCGGTGGCCTCGGACCTGTACACGGTGGCTCGCACGCTGGCGGTGCTGACCTTCGACTTCCAGGGCTACACCAACGTGTTCGTGGACTCGCTGCCGGATCCGGAGCACATCGAGGTCTTCGGACGGTACGAGTCCTTCTACCGGCTGCTCGTCCGGGCGACCGACCCGGATCCCGGGCGGCGGTTCGCCTCCGCGCAGGAGATGGCGGACCAGCTGACGGGCGTGCTGCGGGAGGTGGTCGCGCTGCAGACGGGCCGGCCCCGGCCGCAGCCGTCGACGCTCTTCGGGCCGGAGCTGCGGGTTCCGGACACCCGGCTGTTCGCGGACGCGCCGGGGGCGGAGGTGTCCCGGCTGGGCGTACGGGAGGTCCCGCGGCGGATGTGGGGGCGGCGGGGGGTGGCTGCGGCTGCGGCTTCCGCTTCGGCTTCGGCTCAGGTGGCTCCGGCTCCGGCTCCGGTTCCCGCTCCGGGCGGGGCCGTGGGGGTGCCCGCGCTCGGGACCGCCGCCACGCACCTCGCGGGGGCCGGGCTGCCCGGGCCCCGGCGGGAGGGGGCGGTGCCGGCTGCCCTGGCCGCCGCCACTCCGGCGCGGCCCGCGGCCCCCGCCCCGCCGCCGCCCGGCGCGCCCGGGACGGCGCCGCTCGACGCGCGGGACACGGCCCTGGCCCTGCCGGTGCCGCTGGTGGACCCGGCCGATCCCAACGCCGGCTTCCTCGCCGGACTCCTCGCCTCCGCCCCGGCCGACCTGCTGGCCGCGCTCGGCTCGGCCCCGGCCGACTCCGCCGAACTGCGGCTGCGGGAGCTGCGCGCCCGGCTCGAACTGGGCGAACTGGCCGTCGCGGGCGGGGACCTCGCCGAACTGGAAGCGCGGCATCCGGACGACTGGCGGGTGGTGTGGGCCCGTGGCATCGCCTCGCTGGCCACGGGCGACGACGAGATAGCGGCCCTGTCCTTCGACGCCGTCTACGACGCCTTCCCCGGCGAGCCCGCCCCCAAGCTGGCCCTCGGGCTGTGCGCGGAGGTCCTGGGGCAGCTGGACAACGCCGCCGAGTACTACCGGCTCGTCTGGACCACCGACCCGGGGTTCGTCAGCGCCGCCTTCGGGCTGGCCCGGGTGCAGCTGGCCGCCGGGGACCGGGACGCGGCGGTGCGGACCCTGGAGTCCGTACCGGAGGCCTCGATCCACTACACCGCCGCACGGGTGGCGGCCGTACGGGCACGCCTGCGCGACCGGTCCCCGCAAGAGGCCCTGCTGGCCGACCTCGTGGCGGCTTCCGGCCAGGTGGAGGCGCTGCGGCGGTTCGGGCTGGACCCGGAACGGCAGGAGCGGCTGACGACCGAGGTTCTGGGCGCGGCCCTGGACTGGGTACTGTCGGGTAGCCGGGGTGCCGACCCCGGCCGGACCTCGCTGCTCGGCAGTCAACTGGACGAGCGGGGGCTGCGCTTCGGCCTGGAGCGCTCGTACCGCGTCCTCGCTCGGCTGGCGCAGCGGGGCGAGGAGAGGATCGAACTGGTGGAGCGGGCAAACCGTTTCCGTCCCCGGACGTGGGTGTGAGTGATGTCGATGCATCGGCCGTCGGGCTGCCCCAGCTGCGCGGAGCCCCTGGAGGCGGGTGACCGTTTCTGCGGCGTGTGCGGATACGCCCTGTCCTCGCCGCCTCCCGGACCGGACGCCACCCCGGCGGCGGGGCCCCGGGCGCGGTCCGCGGGAGAGCCGGACGCCACCGGCTCGTACGCCCTGGCCCCGGCCGACCCCGCCGCGGCGGCCGCCCGCGCCGACGCCCTGGTGCCGGCCCCGGCGCCCGCGCCCGGGGCCCCCTCGGGCGGCACCGGCGCGCACTCCGGGTCCGCCGGCCCGGCGGGTGCGACGGCCGGCTACGGCTCGGCGGCGCCCGCGCCCGGCTGGGGGAGCACGGCCGAGCACGCCCCGACCCTGGCCGGGGACACCCCCGGTCTGCGGCCCGGCGACTCCGCCGAGGCCGGGCACGAGCCCCCGTACGGTTCCGGGGCCGTCCGCCACGACTCCCCCGCCGCCACCTGGAGCCCACAGGACCCGGCCCCGCAGGACGGCCCGTACGGCGCTGCCCCACAGGACCCGGCCGCGCACGAAGGCCCGTACGGCGCCGCCCCACAGGACCCGCCCGGGCAGGACGGCCCGTACGGCGCCGCCCCGCAGGAGCAGCCCGCCCCGCACGAGAACCCGTACGGCACCCCGCAGGGGGACGGCGGCAAGACCTGTGTCGCCTGCCGGGCCGGGCAGGTGGACACCGACGGGTACTGCGAGCACTGCGGGCACGCCCAGCCCCGCGAGCGCGACCACCTGGAGGAGGAGCTCGGCAGCGTCGCCGCCGTCAGCGACCGCGGCCTGCGCCACCACCGCAACGAGGACTCCTTCGCCGTGGCGGCCACCGCGCTGCCCGACGGTTCCGCCGCCACCGTGGCCATCGTCTGCGACGGCGTCTCCTCCGCGAGCCGTCCCGACGAGGCCTCCGCGGCCGCCGCCGGCGCCGCCAACGAGGCGCTGCTCGACGCCCTCCCGCGCGGCGCCCACCCAGCGGAGGCCATGCACGGGGCGATCCTCGCGGCGGCCTCGGCCGTCAACGCGCTGGCCCCGCAGACCCCGGGCGCGCAGAACGCGCCGGCCTGCACCCTCGTCGGCGCCGTCGTCAGCGGCGGTGTCCTGACCGTCGGCTGGGTCGGCGACAGCCGCGCCTACTGGGTCCCCGACGACCGCGCCGCCCTGTCCCGGCGCCTGACCGAGGACGACTCGTGGGCGGCCCAGATGGTCGCGGCGGGGCTGATGGGCGAGGCCGAGGCGTACGCCGACGTCCGCGCCCACGCCATCACCGGCTGGCTCGGCGCCGACGCCTACGACCTCGACCCGCACACGGCCAGCTTCCGGCCGGACCACCCCGGGGTGGTCGTGGTCTGCACCGACGGGCTGTGGAACTACGCCGAGTCGGCGCAGGAGATGGCCCGGATCCTGCCCGCGGACGCCGCGGTCCGCCCGCTGCACAGTGCGCAGGTGCTGGTCGGGCACGCCCTCGACGGGGGCGGGCACGACAACGTGACCGTCGCGCTCGTGCCCTTCAGCCCGGAGCCCGCACCGGAACCGGAACCGGCTGCCGAAGCGGAACCGGAAGCGGAAGCGGAACCGCGCACCGAGGCCTGACCCGCCCCCAGCCAGCCTTCCGAGGAGTCCAGCAGATGGCGAACTTCGCCAAGCCGAGCGCCCCGCGCTTCAGCGTGGAGGTGTACCAGAACGAGTTCCTCCCCGAGGGCGGGCAGGACGTGCACGCCATCGTGACGGTCACCTCCACCGGCGGCGCCACCGCCACCCGCTCCCTCGGCCAGGACGCGGCCGTGGTGATCATGGTGGACTGCTCCGGCTCCATGGAGTACCCGCCCGACAAGATGCGCGGGGCCCGCGAGGCCACCGCCGCCGCGATCGACACCCTCCGGGACGGCACCGCCTTCGCCGTGATCGCCGGCACCCACGAGGCGAAGGAGGTCTACCCCGGCCAGGGCCGCCTCGCCACCGCCGGCCCGGCCACCCGCGCGCAGGCCAAGGAGGCCCTGCGCGCGCTCACCTCCGGCGGCGGCACCGCCATCGGCACCTGGCTGCGCCTGGCCGACGGCCTGCTGCGCGGCTCCTCGGCCACCATCCGGCACGGCATCCTGCTGACCGACGGCCGCAACGAGCACGAGGAGCCGGCCGTGCTGCGCGCCACCCTCGACGCCTGCGCCGGCCGCTTCACCTGCGACGCGCGCGGGGTGGGCACCGACTGGGAGGTGAAGGAGGTGACCGGCGTCGCGAGCGCGCTGCTCGGCTCCGCCGACATCGTCGCCGATCCGGCCCACCTCGCCGAGGACTTCACGCGCATGATGGAGAACGTCATGGGCAAGGAGGTCGCGGACGTCGCGCTGCGGCTGTGGACCCCGGTCGGGGCGGAGGTCCGGTACGTCAAACAGGTCGCGCCCGCCCTCCAGGACCTCACCGGCCGCCGCACCGAGGCCGGCCCCCGGGCGGGGGACTACCCGACCGGCTCCTGGGGCGACGAGTCCCGCGAGTACCACGTGTGCGTCCGGGTGCCGGGGGCGTCCGTCGGCCAGGAGATGCTGGCCGCGCGGGCCTCGCTCGTCCTGCCGGGGCCCGCCGGAGCGCCGCGGCCGCCGCTCGCGCAGGGGCTGGTCCGGGCCGTGTGGACCGACGACCTGGCCGCCTCGACCGCGATCAGCCCGCAGGTGGCGCACTACACGGGGCAGGCGGAGCTGGCGCAGGCTATCCAACAGGGCCTGGAAGCCCGCAAACTGGGTGATGTCGACGGCGCCACGGCGAAGCTGGGCCGTGCCGTGCAACTGGCGAGCGTCTCCGGGAACGCCGACACCGCGAGGCTTCTGGCGAAGGTGGTGGACGTCGTGGACGCGGTCGCGGGTACTGTGCGGCTGAAGGCGAAGGTCACCGATGCCGACGAGATGACCCTGGAAACGCGTTCGACGCAGACCGTCCGAGTGAAGAAGACCTGAGACCGAGACCGACCTGACGCATGACGCAGGGAGAAGGGGGAAGCGCCGCGATGCCGACCTGCCCGAACGGGCACCAGTCCGCCTCCGACGACTGGTGCGAGGTCTGTGGCCACCGCATGGCCGCCGCCCCTGCGGGCGCCGCCGCGGCGCCCTCCTACGGCTACGGCTACCCTCCCACCGCCGGTGAGCCGACCGCCCAGGCCGAGCTGTGCCCGCAGTGCCGCACCCCGCGTGAGGCCATGGCGCCCTTCTGCGAGGAGTGCCGGTACAACTTCCTGACGCGCAGCGCGACCTCGTCGTACGCCCCCGATTCCGGTACGGGTACGGGTGCTCCGCCGCCGCCCCCGCCCGCGCCGCCGGCCCCGCCGCAGCCGGTGTTCTCCCAGGACCACTTCGAGTACCAGGGCTCCCGGCCCTCGCGGGTCAACCGCCCGGCCGAGCCGCTCCAGCGCGAGGACGACTGGCTGCTGCCGCCGCCCTCCCCGGAGCCGCAGCCCGTGCGGCAGGAATACCAGCAGCCGCACTACCCGCAGCAGCCCCCGCCGCCCGCCGAGTACCAGCAGCCGCCGGCCGAGTACCAGCAGCCCCAGGCGCAGCCACAGCCGCAGCAGTCCTTCCCGCCCCAGGTGCCCGAGAGCGGTGGCGGCCCCTGGTCGGCGACCATCGGTCCCGACCGCTCGTACTTCCTGGCGATGATGCAGCGCAGCGGCCCCGAGGCGGCCGGGCTCAGCCTGCCCGCGTACTCCCCGGAGCAGCACCTCCCGCTCGACGGCGGCCAGATCACCATCGGCCGCCGCCGCGCCTCCACGGGCGAGTCCCCGGACGTCGACCTGTCGGTGCCCCCGGAGGACCCGGGCGTCTCGCACCAGCACGCGGTGCTGGTGCGCCAGCCCGACGGCGGCTGGGCGGTGGTGGACCAGAACTCCACCAACGGCACCACCATCAACGGCGGCGAGGAGCCCATCCAGCCCTACGTCCCGGTCCCGCTCGCCGACGGCGACCGGGTCCATGTCGGGGCCTGGACCACCATCACCGTCCGCCGCGGCTAGCCGGCGGCCTCCCCCAGGGGCCACACGTAGGGCCCCTGGGGATCGTCGAGCCAGGACCACTGGCCCTCGGCGGTGACGGTGACGCCGAACCGCTCGCGCGCCGGCCGGTCCTCGCGGCGCCACAGGTCCAGCGCCTCCCGGGGGTGCAGCACGCCCGCCGTCAGGATCAGCAGGAACTGGAAGCGCTCGTTCTCCACCAGTTCGTACGGGACCCCGTGCAGCGGACCCGTCGTCCCGGCGGGCGCCGCCGCGGCCCCGGCGCCGCGCAGCGGCACGAAATAGGCGGAGGTGTGCAGGAAACGGCCCTCCGCGAAGTCGGCGTCCCGGACGGTGAGCGCGATCAGCCCGGTCGACAGCGGGGCCAGGATCCGCGCCCCCGGCCGGCACTGGCCGAGCCAGGCGTGCGGGATCAGCGGCAGGGTGCAGGTCACCAGGATCCGGTCGAAGGGGGAGCGGGCGGGGCAGCCGCGCGCCCCGTCCCCGGTGATCACGGCGGGGTGGTAGCCGAGCAGGGCCAGGTGCGCCCGCGCCGACTCGGTGATCTCCTCGTCCAGGTCGACGGTGGTGACGAGGTCCTCGCCGAGGCGGTGGCACAGCAGCGCCGCGTTGTAGCCGGTGCCCGCGCCGATCTCCAGCACGTTGTCCCCGTCGCGCACCTCCAGGCACTCCAGCATCTTCGCCATCAGGGAGGGCTGGCTGCTGGAGGAGACCAGCTCACCGTCGCGCAGCCGGGTCGCGAGCGGGGCGTCGGCGTACACGCCGCGCAGCCAGCGGGCCCGCCGGACGGGGTCGGGGTCCTCGCCCCAGAGCCGTTCGTGCCCGGCTCCGCGCCCGGTCCAGTAGTAGGGCACGAACACGTGCCGGGGCACCGCCGCGAAGGCCGCCCGCCAGGCCGGGTCCTCCAGCACCCCGGCGGCGGTGAGCTCGCGCACCTGCGCGGCGTGCGCCGTCTCCCGCAGGTCCCGCGGCGCCGTCGTCCCCTCGTCCGTACCGCCCGTGCCCATGTCTCCACTGTGCTGCGGGTGGCCGCCGGGTGCGAGCGCGCGGCCGGTGCCGGGCGCCGCCGGTCAGGCCGTGTTGATCATGGAGGCGGCCGCGTAGGTCAGGTAGCGCCACAGCTGCGCCTCGTGCTCCGGCGCCAGGCCGAGCTCGTCCACGGCGACGCGCATGTGCCCGAGCCAGGCGTCGTGGGCGGCGGCGTCCACCTGGAACGGGGCGTGCCGCATCCGCAGGCGCGGGTGGCCCCGGTTGTCGCTGTACGTCGTCGGGCCGCCCCAGTACTGCATCAGGAACAGCGCGAACCGCTCCTCCGCGGGCCCGAGGTCCTCCTCCGGGTACATCGGACGCAGCAGCGGGTCCCCGGCGACACCCTGGTAGAAGCGGTGGACCAGACGGCGGAAGGTCTCCTCGCCGCCCACCTGCTCGTAGAAGGTCATCTCCTGCACCGTGCTCTGAGGATCGTCATTCACCCGACCATCGTCTCAGACACCCGGACGGAGGACCCCGGTCCTAGGACCCGCATCGCGGCTGCCCGGTGCCCGGTCCCCGGTCGTGCCCGGTATCAGACCGGCCGCACCTGGAACGCGCCGAGTCCGGCGGCGGCGCCGGGGCGGCGGGTGGCGACGGATCCGTACGGGGTGCTCAGCCGCAGCCAGCCGCCGGAGGCGAACAGCGCCACGGGGGCGGGGACGCCGGAGCCGGGCCGGGCCGCGGGAGCCGGGGCCGGACCCACCGGAACGGCGGACCGGGCCGGGCGCAGGAAGCCCAGGGACTGCGCGGCGTGCACGGCGCGCAGCGGGAGTTCGGTGTCGCCGAGGGTGCGCGACCAGATCTCGCGGCCGATGCGGTCCCGCTCGGAGCGGGTGCGGTGCTGCGGGGGCAGGGCCTCGTCCCGGGCCCGGAACTCGGCGACGGCGGCCGCCACGGCCGCCCGTACCGCCTCGGGGGCGGGCAGTCCCGCCACGGGCCGCCAGCCGCCGCGCGGCGGCAGCACCCCGGCCCACGGCGGACCGGTGACGGGCCCGGGGACGCGCACGCCCGCGCCGGCCTCGTCGACGGCCTCCAGGAGCTCTCCGGCGGAGACCGTCACGTCCAGCGGGGTCGCGAGGGGTGCGGCGAGCCGTGCCGTGCGGACGGCCAGGACGTCGAAGGACGGCGGCCGCCCGAAGACGGCGAGCGCGCCGCCGCCCGCCCGCGCCTGGAGGCGGACGGCGGCGGCGCGGTCGTAGTGCACCAGCCGGCCCAGGAAGGCGGCGAGGTCCGCCGCCTCCCCGGAGTCGGCGAAGTGCAGCTGCTCGTTCATGCCGCGAGGCGCCCTTCGGCGGCCGCGGGCGTGTCGAGGTACTGCTCCAGGAAGTGCCGCTCCTCGGCCGTGATGCGGCGGGGCCGCCCCTCGGCGAGGTTGTAGGGCACGACCACCGTCTCGGCGCGGACGTAGACCGTCTCCGGCGCGTCCGCGGTGGCCTCGTCCTTGACCTCGTAGCGGATGGTCAGGGACGCGGCGCCTATCCGGGTCACCCAGGACTCGATCAGGACCGGCTCGTGCCGGTGCACGAGGGGGAGCTTGTAGTCGATCTCGTGGCGGGCCACGACGGATCCGCCCGTGAAGGAGTCGCTGCCCTCCCCCGGCGCCAGACGGAACATGAAGTCGATGCGCGCCTCCTCCAGGTAGCGGAGGAAGACCACGTTGTTGACGTGCCCGAAGGCGTCCATGTCCGCCCAGCGGAGGGGGCACCGGTAGTGATGTCTGGCCATGGTTCGGGCCTAGCCTCGGGTGAGCTTCTTGTAGGTGGCGCGGTGCGGGCGCGTGGCGTCCGGGCCGAGCCGCTCGACCTTGTTCTTCTCGTACGACTCGAAGTTGCCCTCGAACCAGAACCACTTGGATTCGCCCTCGTACGCCAGGATGTGCGTGGCGACGCGGTCGAGGAACCAGCGGTCGTGGGAGACGACCACGGCCGCACCGGGGAATTCGAGGAGCGCGTTCTCCAGCGAGCCCAGGGTCTCGACGTCGAGGTCGTTGGTGGGCTCGTCGAGGAGCAGCAGGTTGCCGCCCTGCTTGAGGGTGAGCGCGAGGTTCAGGCGGTTGCGCTCACCGCCGGAGAGCACGCCGGCGGCCTTCTGCTGGTCCGGGCCCTTGAAGCCGAACGCGCTGACGTACGCGCGGGAGGGCATCTCGACGTTGCCGACGTTGATGTAGTCCAGCTCGTCCGACACGACCGCCCAGAGGGACTTCTTGGGGTCGATGTTGGCGCGGCCCTGGTCCACGTACGAGATCTTGACGGTCTCGCCGACCTTGATCTCGCCGGAGTCCGGTGCCTCCAGGCCCTGGATCATCTTGAAGAGCGTGGTCTTGCCGGCGCCGTTCGGGCCGATGATGCCGACGATGCCGTTGCGCGGCAGCGTGAAGGACAGGTCGTCGATGAGGACCTTGTCGCCGAACGCCTTCGAGAGGTTGTTGACCTCGACCACGATCGAGCCCAGGCGCGGGCCCGGCGGGATCTGGATCTCCTCGAAGTCGAGCTTGCGCATCTTGTCGGCCTCGGCCGCCATCTCCTCGTAGCGGGCGAGGCGGGCCTTGGACTTGGCCTGACGGCCCTTGGCGTTGGAGCGGACCCACTCCAGCTCTTCCTTGAGGCGCTTGGCGCGCTTCTCGTCCTTCTTGCCCTCGACCTTGAGGCGCTCGGACTTCTTCTCCAGGTAGGTGGAGTAGTTGCCCTCGTAGGGGTGGGCGCGGCCGCGGTCGAGCTCCAGGATCCACTCGGCGACGTTGTCGAGGAAGTACCGGTCGTGGGTGACGGCCACGACGGCGCCCTTGTACTGGGCCAGGTGCTGCTCCAGCCAGTTCACGGACTCGGCGTCGAGGTGGTTGGTGGGCTCGTCGAGGAGCAGCAGGTCGGGGGCCTCCAGCAGCAGCTTGCAAAGGGCCACGCGACGCTTCTCACCACCGGAGAGGGTGGTGACCGGCCAGTCGCCGGGCGGGCAGCCCAGCGCGTCCATGGCCTGCTCCAGCTGGGCGTCGAGGTCCCACGCGTTGGCGTGGTCCAGGTCGTCCTGGAGCTTGCCCATCTCCTCCATCAGCTCGTCGGTGTAGTTCGTCGCCATCTCCTCGGCGATCGCGTTGAACCGGTTGAGCTTGCCCTTGATCTCCGCGACGCCGTCCTCGACGTTCTCCAGGACCGTCTTGGACTCGTCGAGCTTGGGCTCCTGCATGAGGATGCCGACGGAGTAGCCGGGCGAGAGGAAGGCATCGCCGTTGGACGGGTGCTCGATGCCCGCCATGATCTTCAGGACGGTGGACTTGCCGGCGCCGTTCGGGCCGACAACGCCGATCTTCGCCCCCGGCAGGAAGTTCAGGAAGACATCGTCAAGGATCACCTTGTCACCGTGCGCCTTGCGCGTCTTGCGCATGGTGTAGATGTACTCAGCCAAGAGAAACCGTCCGGCAGATCGATGGTGGGCAGATACACCCCATCTTGCCGTACGTCCATCCCCAGGCGGAAACGCGTTCCGGCCCGTGGGCCTGGCGCGGGGGCGGGGCGGCGGTGCACGGATGGGTAAAGGCGCTGCTCGGGGCGGTGACGGGCTCGCTGCTCGCGCCGCTGCTGTCGCAGCGGATCACGGCCCGGGTGCAGGCCGGCCCGTGCGACCGGCTGGAGCAGGGGACGCCGGCGCCGGGGAGGGGCTTCGAGGAGATCCAGATCGGGCTGCCGGCGCTGGGCGACACCTGACTGCGGACGCGTGCCGTGAGGCGGGCCGACCTGGGGGTGGGGGCGGGGCCGATCGCGCGGAACGCCCCGGCCGACGGCTCGGGTGAGCCGTCGGCCGGAGAGCCGCCCGCCGGGGCCGTCCGCGCGGGGTCGTCAGCGGGGGCGGTAGACGGTCAGGGCGTCCGGCAGGCCTTCGAGGACGAGGGAGGCCGGGGCGTGCGCGTACTCGCCGTCGTAGGCCAGCGGGGTGCCCTCGGGGATGTCCGCGACGCGCAGGCTGCGCATGCGGGTGGCGACGTGCACCGGGGAGCGGGTCAGCGGTCCGGTGAACGCGGCGGCGAGGAGACGGGGGCCGGGGCGGCCGCCGCCGTGGACGAGCCGCAAGTCGAGCAGGCCCTCGCCGAGGCTGTCGCGGCGACGGGGGGTGGGGCCGGTCCCCTGGTAGGTGCCGTTCCCGGCGAAGAGGAGCCACACGTTGCGCGGCTTCCCGGCCAGGGTCAGGTGTACGGGCCGCTCGGCGCGCAGCACCCGCCAGGCCGCCAGCACCGCGGCGGGCCCGCCGCCGATCCGGGGCCCCCACCGCAGCCGGTGCCGCAGCAGCTCGGGGTAGGCCCCGATGCTGAAGTTGTTCAGGAAGTACCCGGACTCTGCGGGCTCGGCGACGGACCCCGAACCGGAGCCCGAAGCGGAGTCCGCACCCGACTCCGGGTCCGCGGCCGGGGACGTCGGCCGGTGGGGGTGGGCGGCCGGGCCCGGGGTGAAGCGGCCCACCGAGACCCGGACCGCCTGGCCCGCGGCGACCGCCCGGCAGGTGTCCTCCACCCCGCCGAGCCCGAGGTCCAGCGCGAAGTGGTTCAGCGTGCCCCCGGGGAACACCGCGAGCGGCACCCCGGCCCGCAGCGCGGCGGTGGCGGCGGCGTTGACCGTACCGTCGCCTCCGCACACCCCGAGCACCGTGGAGCGGGCGGCGGCGGAAGCCAGTTCCGCCTCCAGCCCGCCCCCGTCGCACTCCACGACCTCCGCCTCGGGCAGCCGCTTGCGCAGGAGGTCGAGCCCCACCACGTTCGCCGTACCCGAGCCGGTGTTCACCACCACCGTCAGCCCGGCCCCGTCCGGCAGCGCGGGCACCCCGCGCGCCGCGCGCTCGTCACCGGGCACCACCCGGGCCCGCTGCACGGCGCGCACGACCCGGCGTACGACGACCCCCGCCGTCACGCCGAGCGCCCCGCCCACCACCACGTCGGACGGGTAGTGGACCCCGGTGTAGACCCGGGAGAAGGCCACCGACACCGCGACCGGCGCCACCAGGGCCGCCCATCCGGGCGACTCCATCGCCAGCCCGGCCGTGAACGCGAGGGCCGAGGCGGCGTGCCCGGACGGGAACGAGGTCGTCCACGGCTGCACGGCCGGCCGCCGGGCCAGCGGCACCCCGTCCAGCAGCGGCCGGGGCCGGCGCACGGACCACTTCCCGACCGTGTTGATGGTCGCGGAGGCCAGGGCGAGCGAGGCCGCTCCGCTCAGCGCGGCCTTGCGTCCCCGGGCGGAGCCGAGGGCGGCGATCGCCAGCGCGGTCCCGCCCCACAGCACGCCGTGGTTCGCGGCCCGCCCGAGCCTCGGCAGCACCCGGTCCGCCCCCGGCCAGTGCCGTCGGGCCACCTCGTCGAACAGCCGCCGGTCCCACCGCGCGACCGCACCCCGCCAGGTCAGTTCTTGATCACCCATCCCCCGCGCTTACCCCGGGGACGGCATCCGGAATCAGCCCTCGGTCCCCTGGGACCCCACCGCGTCGTCCTCTCCCTCCAACGGCCGCTTGCGCAACAGCAGGACCACCATGCCGCCCAGCACCACCAGCCCCACCGCCAGCGAGGCAATCACCGGTGTGGCCGCCGAACTGCCGCTGGTGGCCAGCCGCTCCTCCTCGGGGGAGTCCGGCGACTGCGACGCCGCCCCCTCTGCCACCGGCACTTCGGCCGACCCGGCCAGCGTGCCCACCGTCCCCTGCGGGGCCCGCGCCGCCGGCTGCGGCCAGACCGCCGTGGCGGTGGCCGCCGCCGCGACGTCGCTGGACCCGGCGACGATCTGCGCCTCGGCCGGGACCCCGCTGGTGAAGACCCGCCCGACCGGCACCTTCGTGGAGCCCTGCACGACGACCGAGGCCGTCCCGTCCGGGGTGCCGGACGGCACCTCGAACCAGAGCGCGGTCCCGTTGCCCGCGGCGGCGACCGGCCGCCCCTCGGCGTCCACCACCCGCACCCCCATGGCCACGGCCGCCGCGTCCGGGGTCACCGTCACGCTCTGCGCCCCGGTCCGCACGGTCACCGGCCCGAGCCGCGTACCCGCCGGACCCGTCACCGTCCCGGCCACCCGGCCGGGGTCCAGGTCCAGCGAGGCCGGCGGCTCCGGCAGCCGGCCCGCCTCCCGCTGGAGGTAGTCGGCCAGCCGCTGCGCCTCCGGGTCGACCGCCTCCACCTGCGCCCCGTCGGCCAGCCGCCAGATGGCCACCTGCGTCCCGGCGGCCGCGCTCTCGGCGCTCAGCGCCCCGGCACCGGCCTGCTTCGCGAGCCCGGCCAGGTCGTTGAGCTGGGGGTAGGAGTGCTCCAGCACCCAGCGGATCCGGCCCGCCTCGGCGTTCCCGGCCAGCAGGCTGCCGTTCCAGCCGCTCTCCGTGTAGTGGGCCTGGGGCTGCGCGTAACCCGCGACCCCCACTCCGTAGGTCTGGAGCATGCCGCCGCCATCGACCCGCATCTCGTAGAGCCCGGCCCGCACCTGCCGGGCCGAACCGTCCTGGGTGTGCAGGACCGCCTGCCCGTAGGTCTTCAGGCCGTCCAGCACGGCGCTCGCGCCCCCGGCCGGCCCGCCCGTCGCCGGGTCGGAGTCCGCCGAGGCGCGGGCCCCCGGCCCACTGGCGAGGGCGGCGGCGGTGAGCAGGGCCACGGCCGCCGCCCGCCGGACGGAACCCCGTACCCCACCGGCCGGCCCGGCGCCCCGGCCGGGATCCGGATCGGCCCCCAGGGCACCGCGAGCGGCGGGAAGCGGAACCGCCGGCCGGCCCCCGGTGGCGGCCTGTGGCGCGGCGGATCCGCGGGCCGGTCTGTCCTCGGCCCCGGCGGCGGTCCCGCCCGTGGCCGCGCCGGCGCCCGCAGGGGCGGCGGGTCCGGCGCAGGGAGTGGCGGAGCCGTCGCGGCGCGTGGTGGAGGTGGAGAACGCAGAGGACGCAGACGACGCGGAGGACGCGGGAACAGCAATCGACACAGTCTTCCCCTTCGGGCCAAAGACCCAGGTGCCGGTGAGTACCCGGGAATCCTAGCCGCCTCGAACACTCAGACCACCGCCGCCTTCTGAGTCCCCATCAGCGGGGTGTCCGTCTTGACCACCCGCCGGAACGCCGCCGTCCCGCGGTTGAGGTCGTGTCCGATGGCCACCGCGTCGATGTCCGCCGAGAACCACCGGACACCGTCCCCGTCGGGCGGATCCTCCCGGACCCGCAGCCGCCCGTGGACCACGAGCGGCTCCCCCACCGCGACGGAACTGGCCAGGTTCACCGCCAGCACCCGCCGTGCCCAGACCGTGTAGAAGCTGGTGGCGGCATCCGTCCAGGCGTCGGTGCGCCGGTCGAAGTACCGCGGGGTCACCGCGAAGCGGAATCGCGCCGACGGCCCGGTCTGCGTCTCCTTGAAGTCGATCTGCGTCGCCACGTAACCCACCAGCGTCACCAGGGTGTCGTTCATCCCGGCCGCCCTCCCCACGTTCCGCACCCGTCCGGACCATCCGCACGGCGTGTGAACATGCTGGCGCGCACGCGCCGTTGCCGCTCCGGCCTGTGGATTACTGGCGGGTTGTGGACAACTTCGTCCCCCCTGCGGCGACCGCCGCGTACTGCTCGCGCACCTCGCGGTAGCGCAGCAGTTCCGCCGCCACCGGCTCCAGCACCCGGGCCCGCCCGCACCCGGCCGCCGCCTGCCGCAGTTTGCGCTCGGCGTCCTGGCCGTAGCGGCGGGCCGGGCCCCGGGCCGCGAGGGAGCAGGCCCATTCCACGAGCGGTCCGCCGACGATGCCGGCCGCCATGAACAGCACCGGCGGCAGCAGCTTCGGCTCCAGGACCCCGACGATCTGCCCGACCAGCCACAGCCCGCCGAAGATCTGCACCAGCGTCATGGCCGCCTGCGCCAGCACGGCGGCCGGCCACCAGGCGGGCCTCGGCGGTTTGGCGGTGGGTACCGCGACGGCCGCGCCCAGCGTCTCCGCCAGCTCGTCCAGGGCCTCCGGCAGCCGTTCGGCGCCGCGCACGGCGGTCTCCCGTACGGCCTGCGCCCAGGGGTCGGGCAGGCCGATGGCCGCCTCGTCGGCGACGGCCCGTACGGCCTGCTCCACCCGCTGGCGGGCGGTCACCTCCTCCTCGACCGGCGTCTCGGCCGACGCCGCCGGGCTGCGGCCGATCGCGGCGAGGGCGGCCAGACCCGCCAGGGTGCGCGGGGCGCGCCGGTTCTCGTACCAGCGCCACAGCCGCAGCCAGGGCGTGCCGCAGGCCTTGCCGGCGTTGCGCCGCCAGGCCCGTTCGGCGGCGAGCCCGGCCGCGTACGCCCCCACCGCCTCGGCGAGCCGGTCCTCGAACTCGGCGCGGACCGCCTCGCCGATCTCGGGCCCGGCGTGCCCGTCTGCGACGTACAGGTGCCGCAGGCGCCCGGCGGCCTGGTCGAGATCGGCGGAGATCCGCCGGGTCGCGGCGCCCTTCTCCTGGGTGAACTGCGCCAGGAGCTCGCGCAGTTCCCCGACTCCTTCACCCGTAAGGGCGGACAGTCCGAGGACGGTGGCCCCCGGCTCCCCGTGTTCGCCGAGCGCGATGCCGTCGTCGTCCAGGAGCCGGCGCAGATCGTCCAGGACGAGGTCGGCGGCTTCGCCGGGCAGCCGGTCCACCTGGTTCAACACCACGAACGTCACCTCGGCGTGCCCGGCCAGCGGCCGCAGGTACCGCTCGTGCAGGACGGCGTCCGCGTACTTCTCCGGGTCCACGACCCACACGACGGCGTCGACCAGCGCCAGCACCCGGTCCACGTGCTCGCGGTGCACCCCGAGGGCCGAGTCCAGGTCGGGCAGGTCGACGAGGACCATCCCGCGCAGGGCCTCCGCCTCGGAGGTCTCGCGGGGCCGGCGGCGCAGCCGGCCGGGGATCTCCAGCCGGTCCAGCAGCCCGGCGGCCCCGTCCGACCAGCTGCACGCGATCGGCGCGGCGGTGGTCGGGCGGCGCAGCCCCGTCTCGGAGATCTGCACTCCGGCGAGTGAATTGAACAGTGTGGACTTGCCGCTTCCGGTGGCTCCGGCGATGGCGACGACCGTGTGCTGCGAGGACAGGCCCCGGCGCGCGGCCGCCTCGTCCAGCACCCGGCCGGCCTCGGCGAGGGTCTTGCCGTCGAGCCGGGTCCGGGAGAGTCCGACGAGCTGGCGCAGGGCGTCGAGGCGCGCCCGCAGGGCCCGCGCCTCGGGGCTGAGCGGCGGGGCGGCGACCTTGCCGCCGTCGTTGCCGGCACCGGAGACGGCCCGGACGAGCGCCTCGTCGCCGGCGCGCTGCTCCTCGTCCAGGTCGTCGTCGAGGCCCTCGGGGCCCAGGCTGTCGAGCCCATCACGCCCGTCATGCGCGTCTCGTCCATCGCGCCCGTCCCGCCCGTCCCGCCCGTCGCCGAGCGAGCCGGCGCCGTCGAGCGCGCCGCGGCCCCCCGGCCCGGTGGCGCGGGCGCCCTTGCGGGAGGCCCGGTGGCGCGAGCGCGCGATGAAGCCGTCGTCCCAGCGGTCGTCGGTGCGGTCGCGGTCGGTCAGCGCGGTCACCGCGTCACCTCTCCTTCTGCAGTAGGGACAGCGCGGCGATCAGCTCGGCCTGCGGTTCCGGGGTCACTTCGAGTGCTTCCAGCGGGGCGAGCCTGCGGTCCCGCTCGGCGCGCAGCACCTGGTCGAGGTGCTCGGCCACCAGTTCCCCGCCCCGGTCCCGCAGGCGTACGGCGGCCTGTACGCCGATCCGCTCGGCGAGCTTCTCCCCGGCGGGGCGGGCCCGCTTCCCGCCCAGGAGGGCGGCGACGAGGAGGGCGGCGATGCCGTCGGGATCGGGCGCGGGCTGCTTGCCGAGCCGGGCGACCTCCTCCTCGGCGAGTTCCTCCAGCACCCGCCGCCAGCGCCGTACGGCCATGCCGATGCGTTCCGCCGCCTCCCGGTCGGGAGCGGGCAGGGCCACGGCCCCGGCGGCCGGTTCGCGCCGCCAGGCGGCGGCGATGCGCTCGTCGGCGGCGGCCACGGCGCACTGGAGCAGGGCCGCGAGGGATTCCGCGAGGGAGTCGAGGAGTTCGTCGGCGCTGGTGTCGAGGGGGTAGCCGCGCCACCGGGTGAGCGCGTCACCGGCGAGCACGGCGCCCCGGTCGAGGCGGTTGCGGACCCGCTTGCCCTCCTGGCGGTAGGCGTCCTCGACGGCCGAGGTCAGCCGTACGGCGGCGGCGTGCTGGGCCGCGACGGCGGAGGCGAGCTCGGGCATGCGCCGGCCGAGGGAGTCGAGCGCGCCCAGCGCGGTCCGCCCGACGGCGTACTGCCGGGCGGCCGGGTCCTGGACGTGGTGGGTGAGCCAGGCGAGCAGCGGCGCGACGGCGCTGGCCGGCAGCAGCCCGCCCTCGCCGGCCGACTCGGGCAGCTCCGGCACGGTGAAACGCGGTACGTCGCCCAGCCCGGCCCGCGTGAGCAGCGCCCCGTACTGGCGCGAGACCTCGGCGAGGACCTGGTGCGGGACCCGGTCGAGGACGATGACCAGGGTGGCCTGGTACTGCTTGGCGGTGCGCAGCAGGTGCCAGGGGACGGCGTCGGCGTAGCGCGAGGCGGTGGTGACCATGACCCAGACGTCGGCGGCGCAGATCAGCTGCGCGGCGAGTGTCCGGTTCTCGACCACGAGGGAGTCGATGTCGGGGGCGTCGAGGACGGCGAGCCCGCGCGGCAGGGTGGAGACGGTCTCGATCCGCAGTTCGCGTGTCGCGGCGCGCTGGTGCGGGCCGCGCGGGGGGCCCTGCCGGGACGGCGGAAGGAGCTCGTCCTCGCCCGGCGGGGCCCACAGACGCATGAGGTCGGGGAGGATGCGCATCCCGGCGAACCAGTGGTGGTCGTCCGGATGGCAGACGAGCACGGGGGTGCGCGTCGTCGGGCGCAGCACCCCGGCTTCACTCACCTGGCGTCCGACCAGGGAGTTGACGAGGGTGGACTTACCGGCCCCGGTGGACCCGCCGACGACGGCGAGCAGCGGCGCCTCGGGCGCCTTCAGCCGGGGTACGAGGTAGTCGTCGAGCTGCGCGAGCAGTTCGGCTCTGGTCTGGCGGGCGCGCGGAGCGCCGGGCAGGGGCAGCGGCAGACGCACGGACGCGACCCGGTCGCGCAGGGCGGACAGGGCATCGAGCAGCTGAGGCCGTACATCCAAGGTCACCACATGCGAAGAATGCCCAATTTGGGACCATTTTTGAAGCTTATACGCCCTCTGCGCGCCGAGCGCTACTCCAGCAGGACATCCTGGACACCGAGGACGAGTGGGACGCAGGCATAACGAGTGCACAACACCCAGGCCGCCGCGGCGCAAAAGCGATGCGAGAATCGCACCTGCCTGCGATTATCGGGACCGCTTCACCGAACCTCCACATCGTGGCACGCGAGTGAAGCAACCGGGACAAGGCGACCGGAGCCCTATCCTTGACCCGGCACGGACCGCAGTCCCACCCCCACCAAGGGGCTCCAGGCCATCACGGTCACCTTCCGGCCCCCGTAGCTCAGTGGATAGAGCAGGCGCCTTCTAAGCGCTTGGCCGCAGGTTCGAGTCCTGCCGGGGGCGCTCGCGCCAGGCCGGTCCGGCCCCTCCTCCGGGAGGGCCGGCGGCCCGGGGCCGTGGCCGTGGCCGTGGCCTGATCAGGGCCGCCACCGGGGCCGTCACCGGGCCGCCGGTAGAGTACGCGGATGGCGAACCTACGTGAGCAGATCCTCGGCGAACTCGGCGCCCGGCCGACCATCGTGCCCAAGGTCGAGATCCGGCGCCGGATCGACTTCCTCAAGGACTACCTGAAGTCCACCCCCGCCAAGGGCTTCGTGCTCGGGATCAGCGGCGGGCAGGACAGCAGCCTGGCGGGCAAGCTCTGCCAGGTGGCCGCCGAGGAACTGCGCGCCGAGGGGCACGACGCCACGTTCGTGGCGGTACGGTTGCCCTACGGCGTCCAGGCCGACGAGCACGACGCGCAGACCGCCCTGGAGTTCATCGGCCCCGACCGGTCGGTCACGGTGAACGTCAAGCCGGGCGCGGACGCGGTCGCCGCCGCGACGGCGACGGGCCTGCGCGAGCTGCCGGGCGAGGGGGACGGCCTGCGCGACTTCGTGCGCGGCAACGTCAAGGCGCGCGAGCGCATGGTGATCCAGTACGCGATCGCCGGACAGCTCGGACTGATCGTGGTCGGCACCGACCACGCGGCCGAGGCGCTGACCGGCTTCTTCACCAAGTACGGCGACGGCGGCGTGGACATCACCCCGCTGACCGGGCTGAGCAAGCGCCAAGGCGCCGCCCTGCTCCAGGAATTGGGCGCTCCGCCCAGCGTCTGGCAGAAGGTGCCGACCGCCGACCTGGAGGACGACCGGCCGGCGCTGCCCGACGAGGTGGCGCTGGGGCTGACGTACACCGAGATCGACGACTACCTGGAGGGCGCCGACGTCACTCCCGAGGTGGCGGCGAAGGTGGAGTCGGTCTACCTCGCGACCCGGCACAAGCGGACCGTTCCGGTCACCCCGCTCGACGACTGGTGGCGCGGCTGAGGCCATGGCGCCGGCCGGCGGCGGGGTGAGGGAGGGATCCGTCCCGCCCGACGGGGGTGCGGGCGGGACGGGGCTGGGATGGCTCAGGCCGCCGGGGCGTCCTGTGGGGAGACGTCCTGCGGGGAGACGTCCTGCGGGGAGACGCCGAAGGCCTTGACCGCCTGGTAGTAGGTCCAGGCCGTGCTGTCGCAGGAGCCCTTCTTCACGCCCGAGTACTGCGCGCACACCCGCTTGAGGTCCGCGTACAGCGCGTCGTCCAGACGGGACTTGTTGGCGGGGAAGGCGCCCGCCGCCTTGTAGTTGCGGTAGCCGAAGTCGTGGCGTGCGCAGGCCGTCTGGAACGGGAAGCCGAAGGGGTTGTCCGGGGAGGACGAGCAGTAGTCGGTGGACCAGTCGAAGCCGTACGAGGACCAGTTGGCCTGGCTCCCGCGCGCCGCGAGCCAGGCGCTGTAGCTGGAGGCGCTGGTCTGCGTCCAGCCGCTGAGCACCTGCGGCTTGTCCGCCGGAGCCGCCGACGCGGGGGTGGCGAGGGCGATCAGGGCGGCGGCCGCCCCGGAGGCGAGCAGGGGGGCGAGACGAAGACGCATGACATTCCTCCGGGTGGGGGCGGGGACCGGCTGAGCGGACGGTGCGGGAGGCGCGGCCGTCGGCCAACTGGCCGGTGCGGCGCGTGGGTTCACTGTCCGCTCGGGCCATATCGCCGGCCCCCGCCGTGTCTATATCCGGACCCGGACGCGCCTCCGGGCAGGGCCCGTGGTCCTACGCCGGTCCGGGCGAGCAGCTCTCAGGTATGACGGCGTATCCGACTTCAGACAGAGCCGAGGTTCGTACTGGGGAGGGACGCGCGAACCGCCTGCGCCACGAACACTTGTAGCCATGAACCGCCGTCCGCTCGCCATCGCCGCCGCCACCCTGGGTGCCCTTGCCATCGCGGCGCTCGCCCTGCCGAACCTCCCGCCCAACCCGGTCACGGAGACGCTCAACGACCGGTTCTTCAAAGAGAAGGGCAGACACTTCGCCACCGCCGCGGACGCGCCCACGCGCGGCGACAAGGCGTTCGTGCTGCCGGGCTGGATACCGAAGGACGCCACCGACGTACGGGTGCGCGTGCGCACCACCGGGCAGGCCCGGCTGATCCGGTTCACCCTGGGCAAGACCCCGCTGGACGGTCCGCAGTGCGCCGTCAGCGCGCCGCGGAAGCCGGGCGGCCCCCATCTGGACGCCCGTTGGTGGCCCGGCGACATGAAGGCCGAGGAGCGGCCCGAATGCCGCGGGACGCACCAGTACCAGGTCGCGGTGCGCGGGAAGAAGGTCTACGCGTGGACCGACGGCACGCCCGCACCGGGGGCGCGCATACAGGACGGCGGGCCCGTCGTCGCACCGGCCTCGGCCGTCCCGGCCGGGCGCCGCTGACCCCAGCGGGGACGGGGACGGGACGGCCGGGCACCCCGACGGGACGGCCCGGCGGGAGCGCGGGCGCCGGTCAGACGGTGGCGCGGGTGAGGGCCGCGGCGGTGGCGCGGGCGAAGGCGTCCGGGTTGTCGAGCATGATGTTGTGCCCGCAGTCCGGGATGGCCACGACCTCGACGCCGGCGGCCTCCAGGGCCCCGGCCCCGGCGAGGGAACCGTCGCTCGCGGGGTAGAGGAAGCTGCGCGGGATCTTCAGGTCCAGCAGGAGCTCCCGCATGGTGGGCGTGGTGCCCGCGGCGAGGTGGACGGCGGTGCGGTGCAGAGCGGTGCGGCCGGCCAGCCGCATGGTCGACCACCAGTGCGCGCCGACCCGGTCGCGGACCTCGGCCCAGCCCCCGGCCAGGAACTCCTCCTCCGTGTACGAGGCGATCCCGCTGCTCCCCCCGGTGCGGGGGACGGCCGGGTGCGGGTCGAGGTTGGCGTCGACCAGCACGAGCCGGGAGACCAGCTCGGGGTGGCGCGCGGCCAGCACGATGGCCACCGCCCCGCCCATGCTGTGGGCGATCACCTCGGCCCCCTCGGCACCGGCCGCGGTGAGCGCCGACGCCAGCGCGTCGGCGTGCGCCTCCAGGGTGTAGGTGAACGTCTCGGGGCGGTCGCTGTGCCCGTGGCCCAACAGGTCCACCAGCAGCGAGCGCCGCCCGGCCAGCAGCGGGTGCGCGGCGGAGGCGGCGAAGTAAGCCGGCGAGGTGGAGCCGAGCCCGTGCAGGTAGACGCGGGCCGGTCCCTCCCCGGGCAGTTCGACCCAGCGGATCCGGTCGCCTTCCGGTGTCACCTCTGCTGCGTGCACGATGCGTTCCCCCCTGCTCTCGTGAAAGATCATTCGGGCCTGAGGGTAACCGCGCCCGGGAGGGCCTCGTCTACTCTCATCGGGTGAGCGAGTACGTGAACCAACTCGACGGGGCCGCGCCCCCGACCGGCGTGCTCCCGGTCGGTACCGCGGTGGCCGTGTGGTCGCTGGACACCACGCGCGAGGTGATCGGCGGCCACGAGGTCGCCGGGGCGGTCCCGCTGCTGGACGCGGCCGAGCAGGACCGGGTCTCGCGCCTGCTGCGCGCGGGCGACCGGCGCAGCTACCTGGCCTCGCACCTGGGGCTGCGGGTGCTGCTGGGCGCGTACTTGGGGCTGGCACCGGAGAAGGTGTCCCTGGTCCGCGAGGACTGCCCCTGTTGCGGCGGACCGCACGGCCGGCCCGCCGTGGCCGGGGGCGCGGTGCACTTCTCGCTCTCCCACAGCGACGACATGGCGTACTTCGCCTTCGCGGGGGTGCCGGTCGGGGTGGACATCGAGGGCCTGCCGACCGCGAGCGCGGTGGAAGACGTCCTCGCGACCCTGCACCCGGCGGAGACGGCCGAGCTCTCCGGCCTGCCCGCGGCGCAGCGGCCGGGCGCGCTCGCCCGGGTGTGGTCCCGTAAGGAGGCCTACCTCAAGGCCACCGGCACCGGGCTGGCGCTCGGGCTGGCCGAACCGTACGTGGGCTCGGCGGCCACCCCGGCGCCGGTGCCGGGCTGGACCCTGCGCGACCTCACGGCGCCCCCCGCCTACGCCGCCGCCCTCGCCCTGCGCACCTCCTGACCCGGAGCGCGGCGCCGGCCGGGTCCGCCGGTGGCGCGCACCTGTTCCAGCGCCCCTGATCGGCCCGTCATGTCGGCGGGGCCGCGCGGCGCGGACGCCCTAGGCTCGCCGCCATGGACATCCGCCTCGCCACCACCGTCGCCGAACTCCGGGCCGCCGAAGGGCTCTTCGACGGCCCCGCGCGCGAGGAGTGGTCGCGCCGCTTCCTCGGCTCGCCGGGACACCTGATGCTCATCGCCTACGTCGACGGCGTACCGGCCGGCATGGTCTCCGGCGTCGAGATGACCCACCCCGACAAGGGCACCGAGATGTGCCTGTACGAGCTGTCCGTGGACGAGGGCTACCGGCGGCGCGGCATCGGGCGCGCGCTGACGCTGGCGCTGGTCGAGGCGGCCAAGGCACGGGGCTGCTACGGCATGTGGGTGGGCGTCGACACCGACAACGAGCCGGCGCTGGCCACGTACGGTGCGGCGGGCGCCGAGGACGAGGGGGTCTTCACGATGCGGGGCTGGGACCTCGGTCCGCGGGCGGCCGTGAACCCCTGACACCGGCGGCGGCCGGACCCGTCCGCGACGCGCCCGGCATCACGGCGTGTCGCGGGGCCACTCGGAGCACCCTCCGCGCGCCGCCGCCGCAAGCGGCCGAGCATCGGGCGCATGACCGCCATGACCGCGCTCCTCCCGGCCGCCGCCCTCCTCGCGGCGGCCACCGTCCTGCCGCCGCCGCACGCGGCGGAGGCCGCCGACGCCCCGACCGCCCCCTACGTGGTCGTCCTCAAGGACACCGCCGTCCGCGCCCCGGGCCGTGCGCTCGCCGCCGAGGCGGCCGAGGCGGGTGACCAGGTCGCGGAGGTCTACGACGCCGCCCTCAACGGCTTCGCCGTGCGCACCACGGCGGCGCGTGCCGCCGAGCTGGCCGCCGACCCCCGGGTGGCCTCGGTGGAGCCGGACGCGGTGTACCGCATCACCGACCCACCGGAACCGGCCTCCGGGGCGGCCACCCCCGCACCGGTGCCGCCGCCCACCCCCGCCACCGCCCCGGCGCCCGTACGCCCGCCCGCCGACGCCCCCGTACCGGCGCCCGTCACCACCGCCGTTCCCGGCCCGGCCACGGCCACCACCCCGGCGCCCGCACACCCGCCCGTCGCCACTCCCGCCTCCACACCCAGCCCCGTCACCACCCCCGCGACGGCCCCGGTCCCGGCGCCCGTGACCGTGCCCGCGCCCGTCACCGCCACCACACCCGCCCCGGTCCCCTCCCCCGTCCCCTCCGCCGCGCCCGTCCCCGTACCGGTGCCCGCGTCCGCCATGCTCGTGCAGGCGCCCGCGCCCTGGGCGCTGGACCGGATCGACCAGCGGGAGCTGCCGCTCGACGGCTCGTACACGTACGCCGCCCACCGGGCGCGGGGCGTCACCGTCTACGTCGTCGACACCGGGATCAACACCCTCCACCAGGAGTTCGGCGGCCGGGCCCGCACCGGGTACAACGCGCTGGTCCTACAGGGCGCCGCCGACTGCAACGGCCACGGCACGCACGTCGCGGCGACCATCGGCGGGGCGACGTACGGGGTCGCCAAGGGGGTCTCGCTCGTCGGTGTGAAGGTGGCCGACTGCCGGGGCGACGCACGCCTGTCGGCGATCCTGCGCGGCCTGGACTGGATGGTGAAGGACGTCGCCAAGAGCCTGCCCAAGGGCGCGCCGGTCGTCGCCAACATGAGCATCGGCGGCACCCGCAGCCGGGCCATGGACGCGGCGGTGACCCGCGCCGTCGCCTCCTCCGGGATCACCTTCACCGTGGCCGCCGGGAACGCCGGCCGGGACGCGTGCGGCGGCTCCCCCTCCGGCGTCCCCCAGGCCCTGACGGTGGGCGCGACGGACGCCGCCGACCACCGCCCCGCCTTCTCCAACCACGGCCGCTGCGTCGACATCTCCGCGCCCGGCGTGTCCGTCACCTCGGCGTGGAAGGGCTCCGCGACCGCCGTCGCCCGCTCCACCGGCACCTCGATGGCCGCCCCGCACGTGGCGGGCGTGGCCGCGCTGGTCCTGGCCGGCGGCACGGCCCGGACCCCGGAGCAGGTGCGCCAGGCGCTGGTGCGCGGCGCCGTCTCGGGCCGGATCACGGGCCTGCCGGCCGGGACCGTGAACCTCCTGCTGCACGTCCCGACCGACCGCTGAACCCCCCGCGCCCCACCCGCAACCGGCCCGCGGCCCCCGGCCTCCCCTCACCGACCAGTCGGTATCCGGCGCCCCGTACGACCAGGCCTGATGGGACATCAATGTCTGTGTGCTTCGGGCGAAAGCAATCCATTGACTTCTCATCACCGCGACGCGTCAATGACGGCCATCCGCACCGGCTCGACGCTCGGCCTCCTCCCCACAGCGGGTGGGGGGAGGGGTTCGTCTGACGAAGGAGTCGCGACCCAGTGAGTACAACGTTCCGACGAAGAGTTCTGGCCGGGGCGGGCGCCCTTTCCCTGGCCCTGACGGGCGGTGTGGTGGCCCTGACGGGGACGGCGCAGGCCGCGACCAAGACCACTCCGGTCTTCATGAAGTGCGTCGCCCCCGCGCCCCAGCCGGGCGCCAACGGCAACCAGGACTACACGGTCACCCTGCCGGACACCGCCAAGCCCGGCCAGAGCGTGCCGATCACCATCGACCCCGGCGAGACGCCGGTGGTCCCGGCGTTCACCATCGACACGGTCAACACCACCAAGGCGAAGCTGCTCGTCGGCGGGGTCGCCCAGACGGTCTCCAGCGCGCCCGTCCCCAGCCACCAGGAAGCCGGCAAGAAGTCCGACCCGCCCGCCTTCAGCGGGAACATCACCATCCCCGACGGTACGGAGGGCACCACCCTCCAGATCACCCTCGACCAGGTGGTCACGGACGCCGACCTCGGCGGCACCGTCTTCACGACGACCTGTACGCCGGAACCGCGCCCCAGCGCCTCCGTCGGCTCGCTCGCCGTCGAGGCCCTGCCGAAGGAGCCGGTCACCACCCGGCTGACGCCCAACAGCGGCAAGGCCGGCACCGCCGTCACCGTCACCGGCGCCAACTTCCCGGCCGGCCAGGTCACCTGCTCCGCCCTGCTCGCGGGCGCGGCCACCGGTGACACCGGTACCGGCACGGCGGACGCGTCCGGCGCGGCCACCTGCAACGTCACGGTCACCAAGAAGGCCGACGCGATCAAGATCGACGGCTCGACGGCCGGGGCCAAGCCGTTCGTGTTCGTCGAGGAGCAGGCGGGCGTGCGGAACCCGGTCGACGTCGAGGTGCTGCCCGGGCCGCTGGCCCTCGGCCCGAAGGACGGCCAGCCGGCCGTCAGCTTCGGCGCGGTGACCATCAACGGCAAGGCCCAGTCGGTGTACGGCGCGTTCAACGCGGCGACCGTCCAGGACTTCCGAGGCGGCAGCCTCGGCTGGGACGTGACGGCGACGCGCACGCCGTTCCTGAACCAGACGACCGGCCACTCGATGGCGAAGGCGCAGATCGGCATCCAGCCGTCCTGCACCGTCACCAACCCGGACAGCCCGAGCACCTGCACCGCCGGTGCGCCGGGCGCGATCAGCGACACGCCGATGAAGGTCGCCTCGCAGGCGGCCGGCGGTGACGAGCTGACCGGCGGCGAGTTCGCCGTGGGCGGCGCGGCGATGCTCCAGCTGCCGCCGTTCATGTTCGCCGACACCTACCAGTCGGTCGTGACCTTCTCGATCGCCTGACCGGTCGCCCGGCCCAGGTGGTGCGGCGCTCCGGCGCCGCACCACCCCTTTCGTGCCCGCTGCTTTCGTTCCCGCTGCGCCGCCGCCGCGACTGGAGAGAGACCCGCCCATGCGCCTGCGCACCCTCCCGCACGCCCTTCTCGCCGGCCTGTGCGGGCTGCTGCTCCCCGTCCTGACCGTGGCCGCCGCCGCCCCCGCCACGGCCGCGGACAACGGCACCTGGGGGGTCTTCCCGACGCCCGCGGCCGGGGCCGCGATGACCGACCGCGCGTACTTCTTCCACCAGGGCGCCGCCGGGGCCACCGTCGACGACAGCGTGACGATCCTGAACTCCTCCGACCAGGCGCTCACCTTCCAGGTGTTCGCCACCGACGCCGTGAACACCCCCTCCGGCGGCGCGTTCGCGCTGCTGCCCGTCGAGACGAAGCCGGCGGACGTCGGCGCCTGGATCGCGCTCGGGCCGCAGGCCGCGTCCGCCGTGACGGTGCCGCCCAAGGGCCGCGCCGACATCCCCTTCACGGTGAAGGTGCCGCGGGACGCCACCCCGGGCGACCACATCGGCGGCATCGTGGCGCTGAACACCGCCGTCGAGGGCGTCCAGAAGGACGGCAGGGTCCAGGTGGGGGTGCGGCGCTCGGTCGGCGCCCGGCTCTACCTGCGGGTGCCGGGGCCGCTGTCCCCGGGGCTGAGCGTGGAGGACGTCCGCGTCAGCCGGGGCGCGCCGCTGCTGCCCTGGACGAAGAACGCCCGCGCGACGGTCTCGTACACGCTGGTCAACCGGGGCAACGCGGTGATCGAGCCGAAGGTGTCGGTCTCCGCGCGGGGGCTGTTCGGACGCCGGGTCCTGGACCGGCCGGGCCGCGCGCCGAAGCTGGTGCTGCTGCCGGGCCAGCGCGTCGAGCTGACGCAGCCATGGCCCGACTCCCCGCAACTGGACCGGGTGACCGTCACGGTCTCGGCGAGCGCGGCCGCGTACCCCGACCTGTCCACCACATCCGATACGACGTTCCTCGCGGTCCCCTGGCCGGCTGCCGGCGCCCTCCTGGTCCTGGCAGCGGCAACCCTCGCCACCTGGCAACTACGCCGCCGCCCCTCCACCCCGCACCGCCCCAACCCCGCCCCATCCTTGGCCAAAACCCACTGACGCACCCGGTCGAGTGGGACGGCTGGTTCACAGCTCCTGCCAGACGTGATAGACCGTCGGCTGCTCAGCCGTCTGCTCCGGCGTGAGCCCTTCCACCATCGCCGCACCTCCTCTCGGCTCGCGGGCCGGGTGGGGTGCCCGTCCCCCCGAGGGACGGGAATCAGAGGGACCCGAGGGGACGCGGAGGGCTTCGGCGAGCTGCTCAACCACGTTGGCGGGGAGCGTCCCGAAGTCCACGTATGCCCCGCCGTCGTGCGTCACGGTGGGCCGCAGGCTGTTCCACACGGTCTCGGAAACGCCGAGGGAGGCCAGGACTGCACGCATGGAGTCCGAGGCGTTGTCGGCCCGGGCCCAGGCGCTTCGCCAGGTCTGCATCTCCACTCAAGCCGCCACGGCCGGAGCGGTCGGGCACTTCTCTGCGTGCCGGTAGACGACCGCAGGCACACCCGACGCGCGATCGATGACCCCCCGCCGGACCGTTTCGAGCGGCTCGACGGTGCGCTTGCACGCGGAGCACTCCTGTCCGGGGGCATAGGTCAGGTACTCCCATGTGTCCCCATCGCGCTCCGAAACTTCTGCCTTCTTCGCCACTGCCATGTCGCACCCTTCCCGATTGCCGTTCGGTCTGCGACAAGCTTCGGCCCTGGGAGGGGAGTAGTGAAGGTCTATTCGCGTTGTCGGGTAAAGGCGCTCGACCATTCGTTCAGGCGTTCTCGGGCTTGCTCGCCAAACAGGGCGTGCCGCTCGTAGGTCGCGAACTCGTGCAGGTAGACAGATACATCCCGGTGGTCCCGGAAGACCATCACAGCAGTGAATATTTCGACCGTGGCGATTCGTTCGTCATAGACGGTGAATACGTTAAGCGGGCCCGGCATCACCTCAGGACCGACAGGGATCACCCCGATGCGCACGTTGACAAGGCGAGTCAGCGAAGCCAGCCTGTCCATCTGCATGGCCAAGGCATCCGGAGGAATGAGCGGCCACCGCACGGCCTGCTCCGTCAGAATGAAGGTGAACCGATTGGAGCCATCGTGCAGCACGGCTTGGCGCTCAAGCTTTTTCGCGACGGTCTTGCTCTGCTCCCCGGGAACGTCCGCGATACTGGCCCGCACACACTCTGGCGTGGCCAGGAGCCCCGTGATCATCGTCGGCAGGAAGTAGCGGAACTCTGTGGATGACTTTTCGAAGCCCGCCAGCTCATTCTGTCGCTTATCCAATCCCCTACGACGGGACGACCAAACGTCCTTCCATTCGGTGTTAGCCATTCGAGCCAGCGCCATCACCTCGGTTACGAGCGTGATGGGTGCATCGAGCGCCCGAAGGAACAACTCCACATCAACGAGAGCGGGGGTCAGCTTCCCGCTCTCGATGTTGCTGACTTTCGTCTGTGACATGTTGCAGCGCAGAGCGAGCCGCGTCTGGGTCCACCCGGCTCGCTTCCGCAGCGTCTTCAGCGTTTTCGCCAGGTCGGCCCTCGACTCTCCGAACTGCTGAGGGTCAAGCGTCAATGCCCTTCACATACTCCTCAAAGGGCACCGACTCGGCAATAGCGATGCGCTGGTATTCGATGAACTGGCCGACGCTTCCTTCGTAAACCTGGCGGCTGATCTGCTGACCATCCGGCTGATAGTTCATAAGGATCACTTCAGAGCGATCGAACATCCAGAAGTCCTGAACACCCTCAAGCGGGTTGTCCCGGTCGGTCACGTCGAGGATGCGGATCTGTTCACCGGCCAGCACGTGCGGCGCGTAATACTGGGAGAACTCGAACCGCAGATAGTCGGAGAGCGGTCGCGTGAGGACGTGTACACGCCCTTGCGGGCGCCCCTCGGTGGCCTGGCGCCGGAGGCGGTCCGTGTACTCGTTCGAGACCGTGTGGGGGTCGATCCGTAGTCCGGCCTTGAAGGCGGCGAACTCTTCCGCTTCCTGCGGCATGAGGTATTGGGCCAGAGTCTCCAGACGCCACGCTTCGAGCGTGAAGCGCTCGAACCTGGACCGCCAGGCGTCACCATCCAAGAGCACGGAACGCCTCCCTCAGTACAGCCTCAGGGATTTCGACGAGGCCCTCACCGGCGGGAGGGCGGAAGGCGGTGGATACGTCTCCCTGGACGATGATCGAGCCGCTCGCAGCGACGTACACGTTGGGGCAGTCGTCCTTGCCGCAGGTGCCGTTCCCGTTGCCGGTGAGTCGGGTCAGTTCCTCACGAGCCATGGTGAAACCCCTTTGTCGGGCAGCCCGGTTGGGCTGGTGTCCCTGACGGTATGAGGGAGCACGGCCCGGCGTCCATGCGGTCTCGCCCATATTCGCGTAGTCGCATAAAGCCGCGTGACGGAGGGCCCGGGACAGCAGGAACCCCCGGCCGGTGAGGGTGGCCGGGGGTGCCGTGGTGTGGGGGGTCAGTGGTTGCGGGGGAAGCCCAGGTCTACGCCGGACGGGGTGTCGGCCGGGTCCGGCCAGCGGGTGGTGACTACCTTGCCGCGGGTGTAGAAGTGGATGCCGTCGTTGCCGTAGATGTGGTGGTCACCGAAGAGCGAGTCCTTCCAGCCACCGAAGGAGTGGTAGCCCACCGGCACCGGGATCGGCACGTTGACGCCGACCATGCCCGCCTCGATCTCCAGCTGGAAGCGGCGCGCCGCGCCGCCGTCGCGGGTGAAGATCGCGGTGCCGTTGCCGAACGGCGAGGCGTTGATGAGCGCCACGCCCTCCTCGTAGGTCTCGGCGCGCAGCACGCACAGCACCGGGCCGAAGATCTCGTCGCGGTAGGCGTCGGAGTCGGTCTTGACGTTGTCGAGCAGGGACAGGCCGATCCAGTGGCCGTTCTCCCGGCCCTCCACCGTGTAGCCGGTGCCGTCGAGGACCACGTCCGCGCCCTGGGCGGCGGCGCCCGTGACGTAGGAGGCGACCTTGTCGCGGTGGGCGGCGGTGATCAGCGGGCCCATCTCGGAGGCCGGGTCGTTGCCGGGGCCGATCTTGATCTTCTCGGCGCGCTCGCGGATCTTCTCGACGAGCTCGTCGGCGATGGAGCCGACGGCCACGACCGCCGAGATCGCCATGCAGCGCTCGCCGGCCGAGCCGTAGGCGGCGGAGACGGCCGCGTCGGCGGCGGCGTCCAGGTCGGCGTCCGGGAGCACCAGCATGTGGTTCTTGGCGCCGCCCAGCGCCTGGACGCGCTTGCCGTTGGCGGAGGCGGTGGTGTGGATGTGCCGGGCGATCGGGGTGGAGCCCACGAAGGAGACGGCGGCGATGCCGGGGTGCGCGAGGAGCGCGTCGACGGCCACCTTGTCGCCGTGCAGGACGTTCAGGACGCCCGCCGGCAGACCGGCCTCGCTCGCCAGCTCGGCCAGCTTGTTGGCGGCGGAGGGGTCCTTCTCGCTCGGCTTGAGGATGAAGGTGTTGCCGCAGGCGATGGCCAGCGGGAACATCCACATCGGCACCATCGCCGGGAAGTTGAAGGGGGTGATGCCCGCGACGACGCCCAGCGGCTGACGGATGGAGGAGACGTCCACGCGGTTGGAGACCGAGGTGGACAGCTCGCCCTTGAGCTGGGTGGTGATCCCGCAGGCCAGCTCGACGATCTCCAGGCCGCGCGCGACCTCGCCCAGCGCGTCGGAGTGCACCTTGCCGTGCTCGGCGGTGATCAGCTCGGCGATGGCGTCGCGGTTGGCGTCCAGCAGGGCGCGGTAGGCGAACAGCACCTTGGTGCGGGCCGCCAGCGAGGACTGGCCCCAGGAGAGGAAGGCCTCACGGGCGACGCGTACGGCGGCGTCGACCTCCTCGGCCGAGGCGAGGGCGACCTGCGTGGTGACCTCGCCCGTCGCCGGGTCGGTGACCGGGCCGAAGTTGCCCGACGCGCCCTCGACGGTCTTGCCACCGATCCAGTGGTTGACGGTCTTCATGCTTGCTCCTTCACAGATGGCGACGTCGCTGCGCGGCTTGCCGGTCGTACTCGTCACGGGCTCCGGCCGCGGGCCCACGGGTCGCGGTCTCGGCCACAGGAACATCCCACCACGCCTGTGCCGGGGGCGGGCCCGACACAGTGTCGGGTGTTCGGGTCTGCGCGTAGACACATGTGGGCCGGTCCGCAAACCGCGCCTCGGAGAGGGCTTTGCGCAGGTCACCGATGGTGCGGGTGCGGACGGTGGCCATGCCGAGCGAGGCGGCGTTGGCGGCGAGGTCCACCGGGAGCGGGGCGCCGTCGTAGGCGCCGTCCGGCCCCCGGAAGCGGTACGCGGTGGCGAAGCCCTCGCCGCCGACCGACTCGGAGAGGCCGCCGATGGAGGCGTACCCGTGGTTGTCGAGGATCACCAGCCGCAGGGGGATCCGCTCCTGGACGGCGGTGACGATCTCGGTGGGGTTCATGAGGTACGTGCCGTCGCCGACGAGCGCCCACACCGGCCGGCCGGGCGCCGCCAGGGCGGTGCCGATCGCGGCGGGGATCTCGTAGCCCATGCAGGAGTAGCCGTACTCGACGTGGTACTGGTCGGCCGAGCGGGCCCGCCACAGCTTGTGGAGGTCTCCGGGCAGCGATCCGGCGGCGTTGATCACGATGTCGGTGCCGTCCACGAGGGCGTCGAGCAGCCCCAGCACCTGGGCCTGGGTCGGCGGGCGGTCCTCGTCGCCGGCGGGTACGGCGTACGCGGCGTCCACGCGGCTCTCCCAGTCCGCCTTGGCGGCGGTGTACGCGGCGACGTACGCGGGAGCGGCCCGGTATCCGGCGACCGCGTCGAGCAGCTCCGCCAGCCCCTCGCGGGCGTCGGCCACCAGCGGCAGGGCCGCGAGCTTGTGCGCGTCGAAGGGGTCGGCGTTGAGGCCGACGAAGCGGACGCCGGGGTCCTGGAACAGCGTCCCGGAGGCGGTGGTGAAGTCGGTGAGCCGGGTCCCGGCGGCGAGGACCAGGTCGGCGCCGCGGGCCAGCGCGTCGGCGGTGGCCGTCCCCGTGTGCCCGACGCCGCCCACGTCGGCGGGGTGGTCGTACGGCAGCGCCCCCTTGCCCGCCTGCGTGGTGGCGACCGGGATCCCGGTGGCCTCCGCGAAGTCGGCGAGCGCGCGCTGGGCGGCACAGTGGCGGACCCCGCCGCCGGCGATGATCAGCGGCCGGGCGGAGCCCCGTACCGCGTCGGCGGCCCGCGCCAGCTCCCCGCGGTCGGGGCGCGGGCGGCGCACGGCCCACACCCGCTCGGCGAAGAACTCATCGGGCCACTCGTACGCCTCGGCCTGCACGTCCTGCGGCAGCGCGAGGGTGACGGCCCCCGTCGCGACGGGGTCGGTGAGCACCCGCATCGCCTGGAGGGCGGCGGGGACCAGGGCCTCGGGGCGGGTGATCCGGTCGAAGTGGCGGGAGACGGGCCGCAGCGCGTCGTTGACGGAGACGTCGCCCGCGTGCGGGACTTCGAGCTGCTGGAGCACCGGGTCGGCGGGCCGGGTCGCGAAGGTGTCCCCCGGCAGCAGGAGCACCGGGATCCGGTTGATCGTGGCGAGGGCGGCCCCGGTGACGAGGTTGGTCGCGCCGGGTCCGATGGAGGTGGTCACGGCGTGCGCGGAGAGCCGCCCGCTCTGCCGGGCGTACCCGACGGCGGCGTGCACCATCGCCTGCTCGTTGCGCCCTTGCAGGAAGGGCATGGCCGCGGGCCCGCTCTCCAGCAGGGCCTGCCCGATCCCGGCGACGTTGCCGTGGCCGAAGATGCCCCAGGTGGCGGCGATCAGCCGCTGCCGCCGGCCGTCGCGTTCCGTGTACTGGGCGGCGAGGAAGCGGATCAGGGCCTGGGCGGTGGTGAGCCTCATGCGCCGGCCTCCGTGTGTGGGGGGAAGGGCGGCCGGGGGAAGGGCAGCCGGGGGTCGACGGCCGCGTCGGTCCAGGTGCCGCGGATCCAGCCGTGGTCGGGGTGGTCGCGGATGAGCCATTCCCGGGTGGGGCCGGGCCCGGCCATCACGTTCAGGTAGTACATGTCGTGGCCGGGCGCGGCGATGGAGGGGCCGTGCCAGCCGTCCGGGATGAGGACGGCGTCGCCCGAGCGCACCTCCGTGAGGACGTCGGTCTTCCCGGCCGGGGAGGGGCTGACGCGCTGGTAGCCGAGGCCGGGGGTCGCGCCGTGCGGGGCGATCTCGAAGAAGTAGATCTCCTCCAGGCGGGATTCCTCGCCGGGGTGGTGCTCGTCGTGCTTGTGGGGCGGGTACGAGGACCAGTTCCCGCCGGGGGTGAGCACCTCGACGGCGATGAGCCGGTCGCAGGGGAAGGCGTCGGCGGCGGCGAAGTTGTTGACCTGGCGCGAGCAGGTGCCGCTGCCGCGCAGCTCGACGGGGACGGCCCCGGCGGCCCCGTACCGGGCGGGCAGCCGGCGTGCGCAGCGCGCCCCGGCCAGCGCGAAGCGCCCGCCCCGCGCCGAGGTGAGCTCGGCGTGCCCGTCCCGGGGCAGGTACGCGAAGTCGGTGGGCCCGGCGAACACACCGGGGCGCCCGCGCAGTTCGTACGCCTCGCCGTCGCCCGGGCCGGGGCGGACCCGGCAGCCGCCCGACAGCGGGAGCACGATCCATTCGGCGTCCCCGCACGTGAGGGCGTACGTCTCCCCCGGCGCGAGCTCCAGCACCCGCAGCCGGGTGAACTCCATGCCCCACTCAGACACCACCGGCACGTCCCAGCACCTCCTCCACCTCGTCGGCGTACGGCATCGCCGTCGAACACGCCAGCCGGGAGGCCACGATCGCCCCGGCCGCGTTCGCGTACCGCAGCAGCCGCTCCAGGTCCCAGCCGGCCAGCAGCCCGTGGCACAGCGCGCCCCCGAAGGCGTCCCCGGCGCCGAGCCCGTTGACCACCGTGACCGGCGTCGGGGCCACCTCCAGTGCCCGCCCGTCGCGGTGCACGGCCAGCACCCCCTCCGGTCCGCGTTTGACGACGGCCAGTTCCACCCCGGCGGCGAGCAGCGCCCGCGCGGCGGCGTACGGTTCGCGCTCGCCGGTGGCGATCTCGCACTCCTCGGTGTTGCCGACGGCGACCGTCGCGAGGGCGAGGGCCTTCGCGTACCAGGCTTCGGGCGGCCCGTCCCACAGCATCGGCCGCCAGTCCAGGTCGAAGACGGTCACACCGGATTTCGAGCGGGCCTCCAGCGCGCCGAGGGTGGCGGCTCGGCTCGGCTCCGCGCTGAGCCCGGTGCCGGTCATCCAGAAGACCCGCGCGGCCCGTACCGCCTCGCGGTCCACCTCCTCGGGCAGGATCTCCAGGTCGGGGGCCTTGGGATAGCGGTAGAAGTACAGCGGGAAGCGGTCCGGCGGGAAGATCTCGCAGAAGGTCACGGGCGTCGGGTAGCGGGCCACCTCGCCCGCCCACCGGTCGTCCACGCCGAATCCGCGCAGCTCGGCCCGCAGGTACGCGCCGAAGGGGTCGGCTCCGGTCCGGGTGATCACGGCGGTGCGGCGGCCCAGCCGGGCGGCGGCGACGGCGACGTTGGAGGGCGAGCCGCCGAGGAACCTGCCGAAGGTGTCGGCCTCGCCGAGCGGTACACCGGTCTTCAGCGGGTAGAGATCCACCCCGATCCGCCCCATCGTGATCAGGTCGTACGGGGACCCGTCATCCGGCGGCCCGCCGCCGGGGGGTCCGCCACCACCGGGCCCGCCGCCGGGGGGGCCGTCCCCGGCGGGCCCGTCATCGCCGGGCCCGCCGACGAGCCCTTCGTACGCGGCCTCGTCGCCGGCCCTTACACCGTCCGCTCCCGCCACTCGCGCCACTCGCGCCACTCCTCCCGCTCTTCCCACTCTTCCCGCTCCCCGCACCGGCCCCACCCGTCTTCCCCGTTGGTCCGAACCCCGCACCCTAAGGTGGCCGTCATGACCTCCTCCCCCTCCGCGTTGACCCGTATCCGTGTCGGTTCGGCTCCGGACTCCTGGGGAGTCTGGTTTCCGGACGATCCCGGCCAGACCCCGTGGGCGCGCTTCCTCGACGAGGTCGCCGACGCCGGGTACGAGTGGATCGAACTCGGCCCCTACGGCTACCTGCCCACCGATCCGGCCCGCCTCGCCGACGAGACCGCGAAGCGGGGGCTGAAGGTGTCCGCCGGGACCGTCTTCACCGGACTCCATCACGGGCCCGCCGTCTGGGAGCAGACCTGGGAGCACGTGTCGCGCATCGCCGCGCTCACCCGGGCCATGGGCGCGGAGCACCTGGTGGTCATCCCGTCCTTCTGGCGCGACGACAAGACCGGCGAGGTGCTGGAGGACCGGGTGCTCACCCCGGACCAATGGCGTGAACTGGCCTCCCAGACCGAGCGCCTGGGCCGGGAGGTGCGGGAGGAGTACGGGCTGCGGATCGTGGTCCACCCGCACGCCGACACGCACGTCGACACCCCCGAGAACGTGGCGCGCCTCCTGGACGCCACCGATCCCGGCCTGGTCTCCCTCTGCCTGGACACCGGGCACTACGCGTACTGCGGCGGGGACAGCGTGCGCGCGATCGAGACCTTCGGCGAGCGGATCGGCTACCTCCACCTCAAGCAGGTGGACCCGCGGATCCTCGCCGAAGTGACGGCGCAGCGGCTGCCCTTCGGCCCGGCCGTGGCGCGCGGGGTGATGTGCGAGCCGCCGTCCGGGGTGCCCGCGCTGGAACCCGTACTGGCGGCGGCGCAGCGGCTCGGGGTCGACCTGTTCGCGATCGTGGAGCAGGACATGTACCCGTGCCCCCCCGACCAGCCCCTGCCCATCGCCCGGCGCACCCGGGCCTACCTGCGCTCCTGCGGCGCCCGTTGACCCCCTGGAGGAGACACACATGAGCGGCACCCTCGGCATCGCGGTCCTCGGCGCCGGCCGGATGGGCCTCGACCACGTCCGGCGCCTCGGCACCACGGTGGGCGGCGCCCGGGTCGTCGCCGTGGCCGATCCGGACGGGGAGCGGGCCAAGGAGGCCGCGGCCGGGTTGGAGGGCGCGGGCGCGTACACGGACCCGGCGGCGGCGATGGCGGCGCCGGGGGTGGACGCCGTACTGATCGCCTCTCCCGGGCCGGCCCACGAGGAGGCCGTCCTGCACGCCCTGGAGCGGGGGCTGCCGGTGCTCTGCGAGAAGCCGCTGACCCCGGATCCGGCGGGGGCTCTGCGGATCATGGAGGCGGAGCTGCGCCTGGGGCGGCGGCTGGTGCAGGTGGGGTTCATGCGGCGGTTCGACGCCGAGTACGAGCGGCTCAAGGAACTGCTCGACGCGGGCGGGATCGGACGGCCGCTCTTCCTGCACTGCCGCCACCGCAACGCGGCCTCGCCGCCCTTCTTCACCGGCGACATGCTGATCACCGATTCGGTGGTGCACGAGGTGGACGCGGCCCGCTGGCTGCTGGGGCAGGAGATCACCGCCGTGACGGTGCTCGCGCCCGCGCCGGCCTCGGCGGCGCCGGCGGGGCTGGGCGATCCCCGGCTGGTCCTGCTGGAGACCTCGGGCGGCGCGATCGTCGACGTGGAGATCTTCGTCAACTGCGGTTTCGGCTACCAGGTCCGCTGCGAGGCGGTCGGCGAGTCGGGCACCGCCCGCATCGGGGACGGGCGCGCGATGGTCGTGGAGTCGGGCGGCCGGTGGGGCGGGGAGATCGTCCAGGACTACACGACCCGGTTCGCCGACGCCTACGACCGGCAGGTGCGCCGGTGGGTGGCCGCCGCCGCGCGGGGGCGGGTGGCCGGGCCCGACGTCTGGGACGGGTACGCGGCCGCGGCCGTCTCCGAGGCGGGACTCGCGGCCGCGCACGGCGGGGTACGGACGGCGGTGCGGCTGGTGGAACGGCCGGAGCTGTACGCCCGCTGAGCCCCCCGGGCCGCCCGCCCCCACCCCCACCCGTGGCCGCCCCGGGGGCTCCTGTGGCGGGGGAATTCCTGTGGCCCTTCTGTCACAGGAGTCCCCTTCCTGTCACGCATGTCCGCATTACTCGGGTTTTTCGTCACAGGCGTTCGACAGCCGCTCCCCTGCCTCCACCGCACGTCGTTCTCCGGGCACAACCCGAGTGATCGTCAGTGTCCACGTGCCGGCTCCCCCGACGGCCTCCCGGCCGGCCCCGCGGCGTGGACCAGGAGGTGTCGTGCATGAGCGACCGAACGCTGTGGTCCTACAAGGAGATCGCCGCCCACATCCGGGTCCAGCCGGACACCGTGCGCTCGTACCGCAAACACGGACTGCTGCCCACCCCCGACCACGTGGAAGGCGGCAAGCCCTACTGGTACGCCGACACGATCCGCACCTGGGTGTCGCGCCGCCCGGGAAACCGGGGACGGCGCGAGGATTGAGGTACGGATGTGCGCTCTCAAATACCCCCTAGGGGTATAATCTGGGAGCAGAGTGACACCCCCGAGAAGGAGAACGACATGACCGCCGAGACGGACACCCAGACCACGGCCGTGTACCAGGTCACCGGGATGACCTGTGGGCACTGCGAGGGCGCCGTGACCGCCGAGCTGACCGCGCTGGCGGGCGTGAGCTCGGTCAAGGCCGTCGCCGCCACCGGCGAGGTCACCGTGGTCTCCGCGGCCCCGCTCGCCGAGGCCGACGTCCGCGCCGCCGTGGACGAGGCGGGCTACGAGCTCGCCGGCCGGGTCTGAGCCCCGTCCCACCCCCCTCGCGGTACCCAGCCGGTCCGTACCGGCCAGCTCATACTGGTCCCGTACGGGCCGGCCCTCCCCATGGAGCCGGAAAGATGACCAGCACAGTCCACGACGGGCCCATAGCGGCGGTCGAGCTCTCGATCGGCGGGATGACCTGCGCCTCCTGCGCCGCCCGGATCGAGAAGAAGCTCAACCGGATGGACGGCGTCGAGGCCACGGTGAACTACGCCACCGAGAAGGCCCACGTCTCCTACTCCGCGGACGTGCGGGTCGCCGACCTGATCGCGACCGTCGTCAAGACCGGCTACACCGCCGAGGAACCCGCGCCGCCGCCCCCGCCCGTGGCCGGAACGGAACCTGAGGCGCGGGCCGCGCCCGGAAGCGATTCCGAGCTCGCCGCGCTGCGGCAGCGGCTGCTGGTGTCCGCCGCGCTCGCCCTGCCCGTCGTCCTGCTCTCGATGGTCCCGGCCCTGCAGTTCGACAACTGGCAGTGGCTCTCGCTGACCCTCGCCGCCCCCGTCGTCGTCTGGGGCGGCCTGCCCTTCCACCGGGCCGCCTGGACCAACGCCCGGCACGGCGCCGCCACCATGGACACCCTGGTGTCGGTCGGCACCCTGGCCGCCTTCAGCTGGTCGGTGTGGGCCCTGTTCTTCGGGCGGGCGGGCATGACGGGCATGCGGCACGGCTTCGACGTGACCGTCTCGCGCGGCGACGGCGCCTCCGCCCTCTACCTGGAGGTCGCGGCCGGCGTCGTCGCCCTCATCCTGCTGGGCCGCTACCTGGAGGCACGCTCCAAGCGGAAGGCGGGCGCGGCCCTGCGGGCCCTGCTGGAGCTGGGCGCCAAGGACGTCGCCGTGCTGCGCGGCGACCGGGAGGTGCGCGTACCGGCGGAAACCCTAGCCGTCGGCGACCGGTTCGTGGTGCGGCCCGGCGAGAAGATCGCCACCGACGGCACCGTCGTCGAGGGCTCCTCCGCCGTGGACGCCTCCATGCTCACCGGGGAGTCCGTACCCGTCGAGCGGACCGTCGGGGACCCGGTGACCGGAGCCACGGTCAACGCCTCCGGCCGGCTCGTCGTGGAGGCCACCCGGGTCGGGGCCGACACCCAGCTCGCCCGGATGGCCCGGATGGTCGAGGCCGCGCAGAGCGGCAAGGCCGAGGTGCAGCGGCTCGCCGACCGCGTCTCCGGCGTCTTCGTGCCGGTTGTGCTGCTCCTCGCGTTCGGCACCTGGGTCACCTGGCTGCTGATCACCGACGACCCCACCGCCGCCTTCACCGCCGCCGTGGCCGTCCTGATCATCGCCTGCCCCTGCGCCCTGGGCCTGGCCACCCCGACCGCGCTGATGGTGGGCACCGGGCGGGGGGCCCAGCTGGGCATCCTGATCAAGGGACCCGAGGTGCTGGAGTCCACCCGGCGGGTGGACACCGTCGTCCTGGACAAGACCGGCACCGTCACCACCGGCCGGATGGCCTGCACCGGGGTGCACGCCGCCGAGGGCGTCGACGCCCGCGAACTGTTGCGGCTGGCCGGGTCGCTGGAACACGCCTCGGAGCATCCGATCGCGCGGGCCGTCGCGGCGGCGGCCGAGGACCTCGGCGACGGTCTGGCGCCGGTGGAGGGCTTCCGCGCTCACGGCGGCCTCGGCGTCGAGGGCACCGTCGAGGGGCGCGCCGTCCTCGTCGGGCGCGAGCGGCTGCTGGCCGCGCGGGGCGTCACCGTGCCCGCCGCCCTGGCCGACGCCGGGGCGGCCGCCGGGGCGGCGGGCGGCACGGCCGTCCTGGTCGCCTGGGACGGGGAGGCCCGCGGGGTGCTGACCGTGGCCGACACCGTCAAGGAGACCAGCGCCGAGGCCGTGACCCGGCTGCGCGGCCTCGGCCTCACCCCGATCCTGCTGACCGGGGACCACGAGGCGGTGGCCGCGGCGGTGGCCCGTGAGGTGGGCATCGAGCGGGTCGTCGCCGGGGTGCTCCCCGAGGACAAGGCGGAGGTGGTCCGCCGGCTCCAGGCCGAGGGCCGTACGGTCGCCATGGTGGGCGACGGCGTCAACGACGCGGCCGCGCTGGCACAGGCCGACCTGGGGCTGGCCATGGGCACCGGTACCGACGCGGCCATCGAGGCCGCGGACCTGACCCTCGTACGGGGCGACCTGCGGGTGGCGGCGGACGCGATCCGGCTGTCCCGGCGGACCCTCGCCGTGATCAAGGGCAACCTCTTCTGGGCCTTCGGCTACAACGTGGCGGCCCTGCCGCTGGCGGCGGCGGGCCTGCTCAACCCGATGATCGCGGGGGCCGCGATGGCCTTCTCCTCGGTTTTCGTGGTGACCAACAGCCTCCGGTTGCGCTCCTTCCGGTAGTGGATCTCCTCCTCCGGCCCTCCACAGTTCCTTCACTGGAGACGCAGATCACAGTGATCGCAGCGTAACTATCCGGGGTCGGCCCAGGTCTAATGGGGTGATGCCGGAACGTCCTGACGGATGTTCCGTGGGCACACCGACGCCCCGGCACGGGTCCCGTGGGGGGAATCCGCCGCCGGGGAAAGGAAAGCGCCCCGACCGTCGACCCGTGGGGGGATCGACGGCGGGGCGCTTTTCGTACGCTCTGCCGTGGGGCTCGCGGTCAGCGGGCCTCGACGGGGACGAAGTCGCGCAGGACCTCGCCGGTGTAGATCTGGCGCGGGCGGCCGATGCGGGAGCCGGGCTCCTTGATCATCTCGTGCCACTGGGCGATCCAGCCGGGGAGCCGGCCGAGCGCGAAGAGCACGGTGAACATCTCGGTCGGGAAGCCCATGGCCCGGTAGATCAGGCCGGTGTAGAAGTCCACGTTCGGGTAGAGGTTGCGCTCGACGAAGTACTCGTCGGCCAGCGCGTGCTCTTCCAGCTTGAGCGCGATGTCCAGCAGCTCGTCGCTCTTGCCGAGCGCCGAGAGGACGTCGTGCGCCGCCGCCTTGATGATCTTCGCCCGGGGGTCGAAGCTCTTGTAGACGCGGTGCCCGAAGCCCATCAGGCGGACGCCGTCCTCCTTGTTCTTCACCTTGCGGATGAAGGCGTCGACGTCGCCGCCGTCGTTCTTGATGCCTTCCAGCATCTCCAGAACGGACTGGTTGGCGCCGCCGTGCAGGGGGCCCCACAGGGCGGAGATGCCGGCGGAGATCGAGGCGAACATGTTCGCCTGCGAGGAGCCGACCAGGCGCACGGTGGAGGTCGAGCAGTTCTGCTCGTGGTCCGCGTGCAGGATGAGCAGCTTGTCCAGCGCGGAGACCACGACCGGGTCCAGGTCGTACTCCTGGGCCGGCACGGAGAAGGTCATGCGCAGGAAGTTCTCGACGTAGCCGAGGTCGTTGCGCGGGTAGACCACCGGGTGGCCGACCGACTTCTTGTACGCGTACGCGGCGATCGTCGGGAGCTTAGCCAGCAGCCGGATCGTCGAGAGGTGGCGCTGCTTCTCGTCGAACGGGTTGTGGCTGTCCTGGTAGAACGTCGACAGCGCGCTGACCACGGAGGACAGCATCGCCATCGGGTGCGCGTCGCGCGGGAAGCCGTCGTAGAAGCGCTTGACGTCCTCGTGCAGCAGCGTGTGCTGGGTGATCTCGTTGCGGAAGGACGCGAGCTGGTCGACGGTCGGCAGCTCACCGTTGATCAGCAGGTAGGCGACCTCGATGAAGGTCGAGCGCTCCGCCAGCTGCTCGATCGGGTAGCCGCGGTAGCGCAGGATGCCCTGCTCGCCGTCGAGGTAGGTAATCGCGGACTTGTAGGCGGCGGTGTTTCCGTAGCCGCTGTCCAGAGTGACGAGCCCGGTCTGGGCCCTCAGCTTCGAGATGTCGAAGCCCTGGTCACCGACGGTGCTCTCGACCACCGGGTAGGTGTATTCACCGTCCGCGTACCGGAGTACTACAGAGTTGTCGCTCACGTCATCCCTCACCGACGTAGTGCCTCTTCTTCGAGGTGCCCTGACTGCCTCTACCTTCCCCCATTTGGCACAGGTGAGTGCACTCGGGGTCGGGGTTTGGTGTTTTTGACGGCACTGAGTGCCTTCAAGCTGCCCATCCTGCCCCCTCGTCCCCGTGGCGGATAGCCCAAATGATCGATCATCTAGGTGATGTTTCCCACCGGTATCCGTCCGGCGAGTCTGGGAGCGACCGCCGTGTACCTCCTGCCTGCGGAAACGGTGCGCACCGCCTGCCCGAGGGCTTTGCGCGAGCCGACCAGGACGACCAGTTTCTTGGCCCGGGTCACCGCCGTGTAGAGCAGATTCCGCTGGAGCATCATCCAGGCCCCCGTGGTGACGGGGATCACGACCGCCGGGTATTCGCTCCCCTGGGAGCGGTGGATGGTGACGGCGTACGCGTGGACGAGCTCGTCGAGCTCCGCGAACTCGTACGCCACCTCCTCGTCCTCCTCCGTACGGACGGTCAGCCGCTGCTCGTCGAGGTCGAGGGCGGTGACCACGCCGACGGTGCCGTTGAAGACGCCGTTGGCGCCCTTCTCGTAGTTGTTGCGGATCTGGGTGACCTTGTCGCCGACCCGGAAGACCCGGCCGCCGAAGCGCTTCTCGGGCAGGTTCGGCCGGGCCGGGGTGATGGCCTGCTGGAGCAGTCCGTTGAGGTTTCCGGCGCCGGCCGGGCCCCGGTGCATGGGCGCCAGCACCTGGATGTCGCGCCGCGGGTCCAGTCCGAACCGGGCCGGAATGCGCCGGGCGGCCACGTCCACGGCGAGCACGCCGGCCGCCTCGGTGTCCTCCTCGGGGAACAGGAAGAAGTCCGGCAGCCCGTCGGTGAGGGGCGGGACGCCGGTGTTGATGCGGTGGGCGTTGGTGACCACGCCGGACTGCTGGGCCTGCCGGAAGATCCTGGTCAGCCGGACGGCGGGGACCGGGCCGCCCTCGGCCAGCAGGTCCCGGAGCACCTCCCCGGCGCCGACGGAGGGCAGCTGGTCCACATCGCCGACGAGCAGCAGGTGCGCGCCGGGGGCGACGGCCTTGACGAGTTTGTTCGCCAGCAGCAGATCCAGCATCGAGGCCTCGTCGACCACGACGAGATCGGCGTCCAGGGGCCGGTCCCGGTCGTAGGCCGCGTCCCCGCCCGGCTTGAGCTCCAGCAGCCGGTGCACGGTGGAGGCCTCGGCCCCGGTCAGCTCCGAGAGGCGCTTGGCGGCCCGGCCGGTGGGGGCGGCGAGGACCACCTTGGCCTTCTTGGCCCGGGCCAGTTCCACGATGGAGCGCACGGTGAAGGACTTGCCGCAGCCGGGGCCACCGGTGAGGACCGCGACCCGGCGGGTGAGGGCGAGGCGCACGGCGTCACGCTGCTCGGGGGCGAGGGCCGCTCCGGTGCGCCCGGCCAGCCAGCCGAAAGCCTTCTCCCAGTCCACGTCCTGGAAGCCCGCCATCCGGTCCTCTTCGGCGTTCAGGAGCCGGCGTACCTGGCCGGCCAGCGACAGCTCCGCCCGGTGGAAGGGGACGAGGTACACGGCGGTGAGGGGGTCGGGGCCGCCCTGCGGATCGGGCACCGGTTCCCGTACGACGCCTTCCGGATCCGCGGCGAGTTCGGCCAGGCAGTCGATGACCAGGCCGGTGTCGACCTGGAGCAGCTTGACCCCGTCGGCGATGAGCCGTTCCTCCGGGAGGAAGCAGTGGCCCTGGTCGGTGGACTGGGACAGGGCGTACTGGAGCCCGGCCTTGACCCGTTCCGGGCTGTCGTGCGGGATGCCGACGGCCTGGGCGATGCGGTCGGCGGTGAGGAAGCCGATGCCCCACACGTCGGCGGCGAGGCGGTAGGGCTGGTTCCGCACCACCGAGACGGAGGCGTCCCCGTACTTCTTGTAGATGCGCACGGCGATCGAGGTGGAGACGCCGACGCCCTGGAGGAAGACCATGACCTCCTTGATGGCCTTCTGCTCCTCCCAGGCGGCACCGATCATCTTCGTCCGCTTGGGTCCCAGGCCGGAGACCTCCACCAGGCGCTTCGGCTCGGTCTCGATGACGTCGAGGGTGTCGGTGCCGAAGTGCTCCACGATCCGGTCGGCCATCTTGGGGCCGATCCCCTTGATGAGGCCGGAGCCGAGGTAGCGGCGGATGCCCTGGATGGTGGCGGGCAGGATCGTGGAGTAGTTCTCGACGGTGAACTGCCTGCCGTACTGGGGGTGGGAGCCCCAGCGGCCCTCCATGCGCAGGGATTCGCCGGGCTGCGCGCCGAGCAGCGAGCCGACGACGGTCAGCAGGTCTCCGGCGCCGCGGCCGGTGTCGACCCGGGCGACGGTGTACCCGCTCTCCTCGTTGGCGTAGGTGATGCGCTCCAGCACCCCCTCGACCACCGCCAGTTGCACGGCCCCGTTGGTTGTCATGGCACGAAGCTACCCTCCGGCGCCGACAGCCCGCCGGGGGCTGTGGACAACGCCGCCCCCGCACCGTCGCACCAGAAGGGGGTCCGGCCTTCCGGCCGGACCCCCTCACGGTTACCCCTCCCTCGCCGGACTTCCCGATCCCCCCGGATCCCCTCCCGGAAGTGCCGACGTACCGTACGACCCGCCATCGCCCCGGAGGGTTGCACGCGGAAGCGGAGCTTTACGTTTCTATTACCCGTCGCCCGCTCAAGGTGCCGGTGAATCGGGACGGACGTAGCGTTTCCGGCATGAGCGAATCTTCCTTCCAGGACGACGTGCTGGGCGAGCTCGGCGACGACCGGCTGAACGAGATCGCCGGACTGCTCGGCACCGACGCCCACGGCGCGCGCGAGACCGTCACGGAGACCGTGGGCGCCATGACGGGCGGCCTCCAGCAGAAGGCCGGCGCCGACGACGCGGACGGCGCCGAGGTCCGCCAGGCCTTCGCGGAGGTGTCCGAGCCCCCGCTCCAGGGCGTGTCCACCCTCGGCGGCGGCCTGGGCGGCCTGCTCGGCGGCGGGATGATGGCCGGCGTACTGGCCAAGGTGAGCAAGCCCGTGGCCAACGCCGTCGCGAAGAAGACCGGCCTCCCGGTGGCGACCGTCAGCCGGGTCGTCGAGATGCTGATCCCGGTGGTCCTGGCGGTCTTCGCCAAGCGTGCCACGGCCGGCAAGGCGGGCCCCGGCGGGACCACCGCCGGCGCGCCCGGGGGCGGCACGGCCCCGGGCGGGAGCGGCGGCCTCGGCGACCTGCTGGGCCAGATCCTGGGCGGCGGCAAGAAGTAGCGGCGCCGCACCGCGCGTACGGCGCCGCTCTCACGGGGCCGGACTGGCGGCCGCCGCCGCTCGGGCACCCCCCGGCCGGAGCGCGGCCTCGCGCGCGCCCGCCCGCGCCGGGGCCAGGAAGGTCAGCCCCACCCCGCCGACCAGCAGCACCGCCGCCAGCCAGCGCAGCCCCGAGACCCCCTCGCCCAGCACGAGGGCGGCCGAGGACATCCCGAAGACCGGCACGAGCAGCGAGAACGGCGCCACGGAGGAGGCCGGGTAGCGGCGCAGCAGGTACCCCCAGGCGCCGAAGCCGAAGACGGTGGACACCCAGGCGACGTACCCGATGACGGCCACCCCCGACCAGTCGAGGGCGCGCAGCGCGGCCAGGTCCCGGTCGGGCCCCTCCACCAGCAGCGAGAGCCCGAACAGCGGGACGACGGGGACGGTGCACACCCACACCATGAAGTTGAGGGCGTCCGGCGGTGCGGCCCGCCGGGTCAGCACGTTGGACACGCCCCAGCAGGCGGCGGCCGCGACGACCAGCGCGAAGCCGGTCACCGGCCCCGACAGGCCCTGGTCGGCGGCGGCGACCGCGATGCCCGCCAGGGCCACCCCCATGCCCGCCAGCCGGACCCGGCCGGGCCGTTCGCGCAGGACGACGGCGGCGAGGACGGCGGTGAAGACGGCCTGGACCTGGAGCACCAGCGAGGACAGCCCGGCCGGCATCCCGGCGGCCATGCCGGTGAACAGCAGCCCGAACTTGGCGATGCCGAGGGCCACTCCGACCCCGAGGATCCACTTCCAGGCGACCTTGGGCCGGCCGACGAAGAACACGGCGGGCAGCGCGGCGACGAGGAAGCGCAGGGCGGACAGCAGCAGCGGCGGGAAGTGGCCGAGGCCGATCTCGATGACGACGAAGTTGAAGCCCCAGACGGCGGCGACGAGGACGGCGAGTGCGGTGTGTACGGGACGCATGCCCCGAGCATCGGCGTCCCGACCGTGAAGCACCAGCGCGGATCACTTCCGTGATGGATGAAGCAACGCTTACGGGTACGGGGGCGCGGCGGCCTACGATGGGGCCATGCTCGACCTCTCCCGGCTGCGCGCCCTGCACGCCGTCTCCGTCCACGGCTCGGTCGCCGCCGCCGCGGCGGCCCTCGGCTACACCCCCTCCGCGGTCTCGCAGCAGATCGCCAAGCTGGAACGGGAGACCCGCACCACGCTGCTGGAGCGGCGCGGCCGCGGAGTCGCCCTGACCGAGGAGGCCCGGCACCTGGCCGACACGGCCCGGGAGCTGCTGGCGATCGTGGAGCGCGCCGAGACCACCCTGGAGGAGCGGCGCGGCCGGCCGAGCGGGCTGCTGACGGTGGCCGCGTTCGCCTCGGCGGCGCGCGGACTGCTGCCGGAGGTCCTGGCCGGCCTGGCCCGGCGCCACCCCGCCCTCGACGTACGCCTCACGGAGGTGGACCCCCACCTCTCGGTGGACCTGGTGGCCCGGGGGGTCACCGACCTGGCGGTGGCGCACGACTGGGACATCGCCCCGCTGCCGGCTCCCGAGGGCGTCGAGCAGGCGGTGATCGGGGACGACCGCTGCGACCTGGTGGTTCCGGCCGGGCACCCCTTCACCGCCCGGCGGGTGGTGCGCCGCTCCGACCTGGGGGGCGAGCGGTGGGTGTGCCAGCCGCCCGGCCGGGTCTGCCACGACTGGCTGGTGCGGACCCTGCGGTCGGCCGGGTTCGAGCCGGAGATCGCGCACGTGGCCGAGGAGAACCACACCATCGTGGCCCTGGTCGCGGCCGGGCTCGGAATCGCCGTCGTGCCCCGGCTGGGCACCGGCGCGCTGCCGCCGGGCGCGGTGGCGGTACCACTGGAGCCGGCCCCCGTACGCAGGTTGTGCGCCCTGTGGCGGACCGGGGCGGCCCGCCGCCCGGCGATCACCGAGGCCGTCCGCGCCCTCCAGGAGCACTGGGCCGGCGCGGCCCCCCGTCCGGGGGACCTCCCGAGTGTCCCCGGGACGCCGGGAGCACCCCGCCAGTAGGGTCCGGCGGGTGCCGCACCACGCCTCCCGCCGGGCCCTGCTCGCCGCCGCGGCCCTGGCCGCCGTCACGGCCGCCGGGGCCGCCTCCGCCGCCGTCGGCTCCCACGGACCGGCGCCGGACGACCCCCGCTCCCCCGGCGGGCCGCCGGACCGCCGCCCCGCCCGGGCGCGGCTGCGCGCGGTGGTGGCCCGGATGAGCCTGGCCGAACAGGTGGGCCAGCTGTTCGTGTCCCGGGCCTACGGGCACTCGGCGACCGATCCCGATCCGGCGGACGCCGAGCTGAACCTGGCCCAGTTCGGGGTGCGCACCGCCGCCGAGGTGGTCGCCCGCTACCACCTGGGCGGCATCGTCTACTTCGGCTGGGCGCACAACACCCGTGACCCCCACCAGATCGCCGCCCTGTCGGCCGGCCTCCAGCGGGCGGCGGCCGGCTCCGGCGCCGGCGTACCGCTGCTGCTCTCCATTGACCAGGAACACGGGGCCGTCGCCCGGATCGGCCGGCCCGCGACCCTGCTACCGGGGGCCATGGCGCTGGGCGCGGGCGGCGACGCGCGGGCGGCCCGGCGGGCGGCGCGGGTGGCGGGCACCGAGCTGGCGGCGCTGGGCATCCGGCAGGACTACGCCCCGGTGTCCGACGTGAACGTGAACCCGGCGAACCCGGTGATCGGCGTACGGTCCTTCGGCGCGGATCCGCACGCGGTGGCGGCCTTGGCGGCGGCCCAGGTGCGCGGCTACCAGGGCGCGGGGGTGGCGGCGACGGCGAAGCACTTCCCGGGCCACGGGGACACGGAGACCGACAGCCACGTGGGGCTGCCGGTGATGCGGCACACCCGGGCGCAGTGGGAGGAGCTGGACGAGCCACCGTTCCGGGCGGTGGTGGAGGCGGGCGTGGACGCGGTGATGACGGCGCACATCGTCTTCCCGGCGCTCGACCCCTCGGAGGATCCGGCCACCCTCTCGCACCCGATCGTCACCGGCATCCTGCGCGAACGCCTGGGCTTTCGGGGCGTCGTGATCACCGACGCCCTCGACATGGCCGGGGTCCGGCAGAAGTACGGGGACGAACGGGTCCCGGTACTGGCCCTCAAGGCGGGCTGCGACCAGCTGCTGAACGCTCCCGACCTGGCCCTGGCCCAGCGCGGGGTACTGGCGGCGGTGGCGGCGGGCGAGCTGACGCGGCAGCGGATCGAGGAGTCGGTGCTGCGGATCCTGGAACTGAAGGCCCGCCGGGGCCTGTTCGAGGATCCGCTGCCCTCCCCGAAGCGGGTGGACGCCCTGGTCGGCACCCGGGCCCACCTGGCGGCGGCGGACGAGATCGCGGCGGCCACGACGACGCTGCTGGCCAACCCCCGGGGGCTGCTGCCCCTGGACGCGTCGGCCGGGCCCCGGCTGCTGGTCACCGGGACGGACCCGGTCTCCCCCACGGGGACGACGGGACCCCCTACGGCGGTACTGGCCCGGGAGCTGGAGGCGCTGGGCTGCCGGGCGAGCGTGCTGGCGCCCGAGCGGGCGGCGGCTGCGGCTCCGGGGCACGCGGCGGTGCTCGTGTGCACGTACAACGTCCCGGAGGGGGAGAGCCCGCAGCGGACGCTGGTGGCGGAGCTGATCGCGACGGGCGTGCCCGTGGTGCTGGTGGCGATCCGCAATCCGTACGACCCGGCGCGGCTGCCGGAGTGTGCCGCCGAGGTGGCGACGTACTGCTGGACGGACGTGGAGATGCGGGCGGCGGCCCGGGTGCTGACGGGTGCGAGGCGGCCCGCCGGCCGCCTCCCGGTCCCCGTCCCGGGCCGCTACCCCCTGGGCCACGGGCTGTCGTACCCGCCCGTGGCCCGGTGACGCGCTCCGGCGACTACGGCCGCAGCTGCGGCTCGTGGCGCAGGTCGACCTGGTCGAGCACGGGGTCCGGTGCGGCCAGCGGCGCGGCGGCCTGGGCGCGGCCGGACACGCTCTGGGCCGGGGCGACCCCGGCCCACTGGAGGATCTTGCGGGTCGCGAGGTCCCGCTCGCCGTCCTGGAGCTTGGCGACGTTGGCCCCGTGGTTGGCGCCCGGCGCGATCATCACGTAGCTGTCGCGCACGGTGTACCCGAGGTGGAAGGGCTCGGCGCCCCACGGGTCGTTCTGCCCGTACACGAAGAGCATCTGGTTGGCGTGGGTGCGCACCCAGGTGTCCACGTCCGCCATGACGCCCGGCTGGAAGGTCATCGGGATGTCGCGGGGCACGAAGTTGCGCGGCGGCTGGTAGCCGTAGCGGGTAAGGCCCTTGAGGTGGGGCTGCTTGATGTCGGGCGAGCCGAGCTGCGTGCCGGCCTGGTAGTAGTACGGCGTGTACGTCTCCAGTCCCTGGTCGGCGTAGGCCGAGAAGCCGGAGATGGTGTCCACCGTGTCCCAGATCTCCTGGTCGCTCGCGGTGGCGGCGGTCGGGATGCCGGCGCAGTCGGAGAGCAGGCTGTACTGCCAGAAGGCCCAGGTGTAGTCGAGGACGACGGCCTCGAAGGCCCGGTCGAGGCTGCCGATGGTGGTGAAGGTCCAGCCGTTCTCGGCGGCGGCCTCGGCGTACTTGGCCTCCAGCGGCGCGCGGCGCAGGAGCGCCTCGCGCTGCACGTTGTTCAGCTTGTCGCGGCACTCCTTGGTGCCGACCTTGGTGAAGAACCGGTCGTAGGCCGAGTCCTCCTTGTTGACGACGTCGTTGGGCGCGACGTACGCGACGACGCCGTCCATGTCACGCGGGTAGTAGCGCTCGTAGTACGTCGCCGTCATGCCGCCCTTGCTGCCGCCCGTGGCCAGCCAGTTCTTGGGGTAGATCTTCTTCAGCGCGGTGAAGATGCGGTGCTGGTCGCTGGCGGCCTGCCAGATGTCCAGGTTCCCCCAGTTGGCCGGGTCGGGCCGGGAGGGGGTGAAGAATCGATACTCCAGAGAGACCTGGTTACCGTCGACGATGGTCGTCGGCTCGCTGCGGCGGGGGCTGGTGTTGACGTTGTAGCCCGAGGTGAAGAACACCGTGGGCCGGGAGACGTCCTTGTGCAGCAGGGTCAGGCGCTGCTTGAAGGTGCCCTTCCACGGCTGCCGGTGGTCGACCGGCTGCTCGTAGTTCAGGACGAAGAAGCGGTACCCGGGGTACGGCTTTTCCTCGACCAGGCTCATCCCCGGAATGCCGAGGAGCTGGTCCTTGATGTCCGTGGCGGCGGCGGGCCCCGCGGCGGTGGCCGCTTGAGCCGTGGCGCCGGCCGCGCCCATGGCGCCGATGAGCACCATGAGCGACAGCAGCCATCCGAGCGTCTTGCGCATTCACCCTCCCCTTGAGTTCACTGTGGTCGCCGTGAACCTAGCCGGGTCAACACGCCCGTGAACAGACCTGGTTGAGTCTCGGCCTCAGCACAGGATCCAGCCGGATTCGACGGATCCGGCCGCCACCGCACCCTTTACATACACACATCGGCTGATCGCGCCCACGGTGACGGGGCCCGCGTACCGGGTGAATTGCCCCGCGTCGCCCACCGGGACGCCGCCACGCGGCTGAATGCTCACCGACATGTGGCGGCGCTCCCCCGCCCGCAGGGCCACGGACACCGCGCAGGCGCGGTCCCGGCTCTTGTACACCCGCACCTCGCCGGTGACGAAGGGCAGCGCCTTGACCAGCGTGCCCTCGCACCCGCCCGTCGCGGCGTGCGCGGGAGCGGCCGCGAACACCCCGCCGACGGCGAGCCAGAGCGCCGCTCCGAACACCCCGAGGGACACGGCCCGCCCCCGCCCCCCGCGCGTCCTGCGCCTCTGCGACTCCATCCCGGCCCCCCGATCAGTCCTGCGTACCGCGCACGCAGGTACGACGCCCGGACCTGGCGGAAGGTTGCACATGACAAGCGCGCGGCGCCGGCCGCCCTCCCCCGTACGAGTGCATCCACGGTCTCCCGGCGGGACAGCGGGAGTCCGCGATCGGCGGGGAGCTTACGCTGGGTGGCCGAACGACCGCTCGCCGTAGCACCGCTGCCGGGCACGAAGCCGCGAAGGGCATCCGACATGACGAACGACCTGCTCGACCGCAAGCTGGAGCGCGCGTTCGCGCACCTCGACGCGGACTCCAACGGCGTGATCGACGAGAAGGACATGATCGCGCTCGGGGCGCGCCTGCTGGCCGCGCTCTCCGAGCCGGCGACCTCCCCCAAGGCGGACGACGTCTTCCGCGGCCTCACCGACTTCTGGGTGGACCTGTTCAGCGAGCTGGGCGTCGGCCAGGACCAGAAGCTCACCCCCGAGCAGTACCGGGACGGCATGACCCGGCTCTACAAGGACGGCGGCCCCGCGTACGACAAGTCCTTCCGGCCGATGATCAAGGCGATGCTGACGGTCGTCGACACCAACGGGGACGGGCAGATCAGCCCCGAGGAGTTCCACAAGGCGCAGCTGGCCTTCGACACGAAGCTGGAGCCCGCCGACGCGGACGCCCTCTTCGCGAAGATCGACAAGAACCACGACGGGTACCTGTCGGTCGACGAACTCCTCGACGCCGTACGCGAGTACTACACCGGGGACGACGAGGACGCCCCCGGCAACCTGCTCTTCGGCGAACTCTGAGCGGCCGCGGCCTCAGGCCGCCGCGGCGGGCTCGTCCTCCCCGGCGAAGGTCCGCCACAGCTCGGCGTACCGCCCGCCGCGGGCCAGCAGTTCGAGGTGGTGTCCGTCCTCGACGACCCGGCCCCGGTCCATGACCACCACCCGGTCGGCGCGGGCGGCGGTGGTCAGCCGGTGGGCGACGACCAGGGTGGTGCGCTTGCCCGCCAGCCGGTCGGTGGCCTGGTTGACCTGGGCCTCGGTGGCCAGGTCCAGGGCCGCGGTGGCCTCGTCCAGGAGCAGCACGTCCGGGTCGACGAGCTCGGCGCGGGCCAGGGCGATCAGCTGGCGCTGGCCCGCCGAGAGGTTGCGGCCCCGCTCGGCGACGGTGTGCAGGTAGCCGCCGTCGAGGGTGGCGATCATGTCGTGGGCGCCGACCGCCCGGGCGGCGGCCTCCACCTCGGCGTCGCTCGCGGCCGGCCGCCCGTAGGCGATGGCGTCGCGGACCGTACCCGGGAAGAGGTACGGCTCCTGGGGGACCACGCCGAGCCGGTGGCGGTACGCCGTCAGGTCCAGCTCCCGCAGGTCGGCGCCGTCGGCGGTGACCCGGCCGGAGGTCGGATCGTAGAACCGGGCGACCATCTTGACCAGCGTGGACTTTCCGGCGCCGGTCTCGCCGACGAAGGCGACGGTCTGCCCGGCCGGTATCCGCAGGCTGATTCCGGCCAGTGCCTCGCCCTTCTCGCCGCGCTCCTCGGCGGTGCCGTACTGGAAGCGCACGTCCTCGAAGGCGATCTCGCCGCGCAGCTCCGGTACGTCGACGGGGGCGGCCGGGCGCGGGGTGGTGGTGGGCTCGCGCAGCAGGTCCTGGATCCGGCCGAGGGAGACGGTGGCCTGCTGGTAGCCGTCGAAGACCTGGGAGAGCTGCTGGACCGGGGCGAAGAAGAGGTCGATGTACAGCAGGTAGGCGACGAGCGCGCCGGTGGTGAGGGTGGCCGCTTCCACCCGGCCCGCGCCGACGATCAGCACGGCGGCGGCCGCGCCGGAGGACAGCAGCTGCACGAAGGGGAAGTAGATCGATATCAGCCACTGGCCGCGCACCCGGGCCTGGCGGTAGGAGTCGCTGCGCTCGGCGAAGCGGGCGGCGCCGGTGGACTGGCGGCGGAAGGCCTGCACGAGGCGGAGCCCGGCCACGGACTCCTGGAGGTCGGCGTTGACGACGCCGACCCGGTCACGGGCGAGTTCGTACGCGGCGACCGACTTGCGGCGGAAGACGATCGTGCCGAGGACCAGCACGGGCAGCGTGGCGAAGACGATCAGGGCGAGCTCGACGTCGAGGACGAGCAGGGCGATCAGGATGCCGAAGAAGGTCAGGACGGAGACCACGGCGGTGACGAGCCCGGTCTGCAGGAAGCTGGACAGGGAGTCCACGTCGGTGGTCATCCGGGTCATGATCTTGCCGGTGAGCTCGCGCTCGTAGTAGTCCAGGCCGAGGCGCTGGAGCTGGGCGAAGATCTTCACGCGCAGGGCGTACAGGACGCGCTCACCGGTGCGTCCGGTCATCCGGGTCTCGGCGAACTGCGCCGCCCACTGGCCGAGGACCAGCAGGAGGGCGAGCCCGGAGGCGGCCCAGACGGCGCCCAGGGCGGCCTGCTGGACGCCCTGGTCGATGCCGTGCCGGATCAGGACCGGCAGCAGCAGGCCGGAGCCGGCGTCGAGGGTGACGAGCCCGAGGCTGAGGGCGAGCGGCGCCCAGAAGCCGTGCAGCAGGCGGCGCAGGCCGTAGCTCTCCTCGGCGGCGGCGGCGCGGTCCTCGTCCACCTCCGGTTCGTCCTCGGCGGGCGGCAGGGCCGCCACCTGGGCGAGGAGTTCGGGGGTGGCGGGCATGCCGGGGGCGGCGGGGGTGGCGGAGGCGGACCGGCCGTCGTCCTCGCGGCGCCACAGCTCGGGGGTGACCCCGTCGGCGACCCGGCGCTTGGCGCTGACCGGCTCGGAGTCGATCTCCGCTTCGAGTTCCAGGTCGCGCTCGATGTCCCGCTCGAAGGCGGCCATGGCCGGCGCGTCGGCGGTGCGCGGAGAGGCCCCGCCGAGGGCGTCGGGGTCGGTCAGCAGCCTGCGGTACAGGGCCGAGCGCTGTTCCAGCTCCTCGTGGGTGCCGATGTCGGCGAGCCGCCCGCGGTCGAGTACGGCGATCCGGTCGGCCAGCGCGAGGGTGGAGCGGCGGTGGGCGATGAGGAGGGTGGTGCGGCCCGCCATGACGGTCCGCAGCGCCTCGTGGATCTCGTGCTCCACGCGGGCGTCGACGGCGGAGGTGGCGTCGTCGAGGAGCAGCAGCCGGGGGTCGGTGAGGAGGGCGCGGGCGAGGGCGATGCGCTGGCGCTGGCCGCCGGAGAGGGTCAGGCCCTGCTCGCCGACCCGGGTGTCGTACCCGGCGGGGAGGGCCTCGACGAAGCCCTCGGCCTGGGCGGCGCGGGCGGCGGCGCGTATCTCCTCCTCGGAGGCGTCGGGGCGGCCGAAGGCGATGTTGGCGCGGATGGTGTCGGAGAAGAGGAAGGAATCCTCCGGGACCAGGCCGATGGCGGCGCGCAGGGAGTCGTACGTCAGCTCGCGGACGTCGTGGCCGCCGACGCGGACGGCGCCGTGGTCGGCGTCGTAGAAGCGGGGCAGGAGCAGGGCCACGGTGGACTTGCCGCTGCCGGAGGAGCCGACGACGGCGACGGTCTCGCCCTCGGCGAGGGTGAGGGAGAACCCGTCGAGGACGGGCCGCTCGGGGTCGTAGCCGAAGCGGACGTCGTCGAACTCGACGGTCGCGGGGGCGTCGGCGGGCAGTTCGCGGGTGCCCTCCCGGATCACCGGCTCGGTGTCGATGAGCTCGAAGACCCGCTCGGCGCCGGCCCGGGCCTGCTGGCCGACGGTGAGGACCATGGCGAGCATGCGGACGGGGCCGACGAGCTGGGCGAGGTAGGTGGAGAAGGCGACGAAGGTGCCGAGGGTGACCTGGCCGCGGGTGGCCATCCAGCCGCCGAGGGCCAGCATCGCGACCTGCCCGAGGGCGGGGACGGCCTGGAGGGCGGGGGTGTAGCGGGAGTTCAGCCGGATGGCGCGCATCCGGCCGCCGAAGAGCCTGCGGCCGGCCTCGCGCAGCTTGCCGGTCTCCTGCTCCTCCTGCCCGAAGCCCTTGACGACGCGGACGCCGGTCACGGCGCCGTCGACGACGCCGGCCACGGCCGCGGCCTGCGCCTGGGCGTACCAGGTGGCGGGGAAGAGCTTCTTGCGGCTGCGCTTGGCGATGAACCAGAGCGCGGGGGCCATGAGCAGCGCCACCAGGGTCAGCAGCGGGGACAGCCAGAGCATGACGCCGAGGGATATCCCGAAGAGGAGGAAGTTCCCGATGGTCATGGGGAGCATGAACAGCAGGCCCTGGATCAGCTGGAGGTCGCTGGTGGCCCGGCCGACGACCTGCCCGGTGGACAGCTCGTCCTGCCGCCGCCCGTCGAGGCGGGCGATGGTGTCGTACATGTCGGTGCGCAGGTCGTGCTGGACGTCGAGGGCGAGGCGGCCGCCGTAGTAACGGCGTATGTAGGTGAGGACGTACACGAGCAGGGCGGCGCCGATGAACAGGCCGGCCCAGGGGGCCATGTCCTTGGTCTTGTTCCCGACGACGTCGTCGATGATCACCCGGGTGACGAGCGGTACGAGGGCCATGACGGCCATGCCCGCCAGCGAGGACCCGAGCGCGAGCAGCACGTTCGCCTTGTACCGCCAGGTGTAGGCGGCCAGTCGCCTGCCCCAGCCCTGTTTCTCCCCTGCCGCCGTCTGCGCCGCCGTCACGTCGTGCCTCCCCGTCGGTCCTGTCCTGCCGCCACCCCCAACGCTCCCACCGGCGGATTTCATCCCGTCGCGACCATCGGACGGGATCGCGCGGGCGGGCGCGCGGCGGGTGGGCCGGACGGGGGACGGCGTGCGGGGCGGGCGCGGGAGGGGGGTGGGGCGGGCGCGCTCAGAGGTGGGTCGGGGCGAACATCCTGAGGGTGGCGGGGAGGACGACGACCGAGGGGCCCGGGGTCTTCAGGGCCTTGGCGAGGTCCGCGCGCAGGGACGCGGGGGTGGTGGTCGTCGCCGGGACGTCGAAGGAGGCGGCCAGGGCGGCGAAGTCGGGGCGGGTGAGGTCGGTGCCGGTGGCGCAGCCGTACTCGCGCAGGATGCCGTAGCCGCCGTCGTCCACGATCAGCCAGGTGACGTCGAGGGCGTGCTGCTTGGCGGTGGCGAGTTCGGCGAGGGAGTACATCGCGCCGCCGTCGCCGGAGACGGCCAGGACCGGGGTGCCGGGCTCGGCCACGCAGGCGCCGAGGGCGGCCGGGAAGGCGTAGCCGAGGCCGCCCGCGCCCTGGGCGGAGTGCATGGTGTTGGGGCCCTGGGGGTCGAAGGCCGACCAGGCCCAGTACGTCAGGATCGTCATGTCCCAGAAGGACGGGGAGCGGGGCGGCAGGGCTTCGCGGACCGCGCGCAGGAGGTCCTGTTCCAGGGCGAGGTCCTGCTCGGCGAGGCGGGCCTCGACGGCGGCGAGGAGCAGGCGGACCCGCTCGGGGGCCTCGGCGTCCTCGCGGGGCGTGACCGTCTCCAGGAGGGCCTGGACGGCCAGGCGGGCGTCGGCGTGGATGCCGAGCGCCGGGTGGTTGGACTCCAGCTTGCCGAGGTCGGCCTCGATCTGGACGACCCGGCCCGTGGGGAAGAACGTGTGGTAGTTCGAGGAGAGTTCCCCGAGGCCGGAGCCGACGACGAGGAGGACGTCCGCGTCCTCCAGGAAGTCGGTGGTGTGCCGGTCCTCCAGCCAGGACTGGAGGGAGAGGGGGTGCGTCCAGGGGAAGGCGCCCTTGCCGCCGAAGGTGGTGACGACGGGTGCGTTCAGGCGTTCCGCGAGCTGCCTGAGCTTGCCGGCGGCGTCCGCGCGGATCACCCCGCCGCCCGCGATGATCACCGGGCGGGAGGCGTGGGAGAGCCAGTGGGCGGCGAGCGCCGTCAGCTCGGGGCGCGGCGCCAGCTCGTGCGGGGTCGCGTCCATGCCGGTGACCTGGGGGATCACCGTTTCCGCCCGCAGGACTTCCTCGGGGATCTCCACCCAGACCGGGCCGTGCGGGGTGCTGAGGGCCGACTCCCAGGCCTCGGCGATGACGGAGGGGATCTGGGAGGGGGTGCGGGCGGTGTGCACCGACTTCACCACCTCCCGGAAGGAGGCGGACTGCTCGCGCAGCTCGTGCAGGTGGCCCCGGCGGCCCCCGCCCAGGCCCGGGGACGGGACCTGGGAGGAGATCGCGAGGACCGGTGCGGAGGCCGCCGCGGCTTCGGCGAGGGCCGGCAGGGCCGTCAGCGCGCCCGGACCGGTGGACAGCAGCAGCGGGACGGCCTCGCCGGTGAGGCGGCCGTACGCGTCGGCCGCGAAGCCGGCGTTGTTCTCCACGCGCAGGGTGACCAGGCGCAGCCCGGAGCGGCCCACCGCGTCGAACAGGGCCAGGGCGTGCTGCCCCGGCAGTCCGAAGGCGGTGGTCGCGCCGAGCCCCCGCAGGGTCTCCACGACCAGGTCCCCGCCCGTGCGGCCCGGCGGCGGCGCCAGGGCGGCGGCCGTCTGGGCTTCGGTGGGGCGCAGTACCAGGTCGTGGTCGTGTGTCACTTGTTCTACTGGCCCTTCGCCCGCGCGATCTGCCGCGACATGATCGTGGTGAGCTCGTACGCGGTGTGCGAGGCCGCGACCGAGGTGATCTCCGCGTGATCGTACGCCGGGGCGACCTCGACGACGTCGGCGGAGACGAGGTTGCAGGAGGACAGGCCGCGGATGATCTCCAGCAGCTCGCGGGAGGTCATGCCGCCCGCCTCGGGGGTGCCGGTGCCGGGCGCGTGGGCCGGGTCGAGCACGTCGATGTCGATGGAGATGTAGAGGGGACGGTCGCCGATGCGCTGGCGCAGCTGGTCGGCGACCTCGTCGGCGCCGCGGCGGTAGACGTCCGCCGAGGTCACGATGCCGAAGCCCATCTTGGCGTCGTCGTCCAGGTCCTGCTTGCCGTACAGCGGGCCGCGGGTGCCGACGTGGGAGAGTGCCTCGGTGTCGAGGATGCCCTCCTCGACGGCGCGGCGGAACGGGGTGCCGTGGGTGTACTCGGCGCCGAAGTAGGTGTCCCAGGTGTCCAGGTGGGCGTCGAAGTGGAGCAGGGCGACCGGGCCGTGCTTCTTCGCGACCGAGCGGAGCAGCGGGAGGGCGATGGTGTGGTCGCCGCCGAGGGTCATCAGGCGGGAGCCGGCGCCGATCAGCTCGTCGGCGGCGGCCTCGACCGTCTCGACGGCCTCGTTGATGTTGAAGGGGTTCACGGCGATGTCGCCGGCGTCCGCGACCTGGGCGAGCGCGAAGGGGGAGGCGTCCTGGGCCGGGTTGTACGGGCGCAGCAGGCGGGAGGCCTCGCGGATGGCGTTGCCGCCGAAGCGGGCGCCGGGGCGGTAGGAGACACCGGAGTCGAAGGGCACGCCGACGACGGCGACGTCGGCGGAGCCGACCTCGTCGAGGCGGGGCAGCCGGGCGAAGGTCGCCGGGCCCGCGTAGCGCGGGATGCGGGAGGAGTCGACGGGGCCGCGCGGCTGCGTGCTCATGGGGGGTGCCCTTCTGGTGGTCCTGCGGTGCGGTGATTTCGAGCCTAAACGGGCGGGGCCGGGGCGCGAAGTGTACGGTTCATCCACTGTTCAACCCGGATATGTACGGAGTAGCCATGGAGGCCCCGCTCACCCCGCCGGTTCCACTGGCCGCCCTGACCGCCGACCGGGAGCTGGGGCTGCGGCTGCTCGCCGGGGCGGCCGGGGCCGACGTGTACGGGGTGCACGCCTCGGAGATGGCCGACCCGACGCCGTACCTGCTGGGCGGCGAGCTGCTGCTGACGGCGGGGGCGGGGCTCGCGGGCGCGGCCGCGGGGGACGCGGGGGACGCGGGCGATCCCGGGGCGTACGTGGCGCGGCTGGCCGGGGCCGGGGTGGGCGCGGTGGGGTTCGGGGTCACCCCGGTGCACGAGACGGTGCCGCCGGAGCTCGTCGCGGCCTGCGAACGGTACGGGCTGCCGCTGGTGGAGGTACCGCCGGGCACGCCGTTCACCGCGGTCGGCCGGGCGGTCTGGCGGCTGATGGCCGAGGCCCGGACCCGGGAGCTGCGCCGGGTGACCGAGGCGCAGCGGTCCCTGGCGTCGGCGGCGTCCCGCCCGGACCCGGTGCCCGCGGTGCTGACCCGGCTGGCCTCCACCCTGACCGGCTGGGCGGCCCTCCTGCCGCCCCCGCCCGCCACCGATCCGCTCGCCGGGGCCGGGGTGGATCCGCCGGAAGGGGCGGTATCGGCGGTCCGGGCGCTCGCGGCGCGGGTGGGGGCCGGGGGCGCGGCGACGGCGACCGACGTGCTGGACGGGACGCAGCTGGCGGCGTACGCCGTGGGCGGCGGCCGGGTGCTGGCCCTCGCCACCCCGAGCCGGGCCCCCGGGGACCACACCATCGCCTCCGTCGCCGCCGTCCTGCTGACCCTGCTCACCGGGGACCGCCCGGCCGGGGACGAGGCCGCCGCCCTGACCCGGCTACTGCTGGACGGCGATCCGGCCGGGGCGCTCGCGCCGGGGCCCTGGTACGCCGTGCACGCCCGGGGCGCCGGGGACCCGCGGGCGCTGGCCGACGCGCTGGGCACCGTACTGCTGGACCCGCGCGGGGACGGCGTACGCCTGCTGACGGACCGGGAGCCGGCCCCGCAGCCCGGCTGGCGGCTCGGGGTGAGCGCGCCGGCCGGGCCGGCCGGCCTGGGCACCGCCGGGGCGCAGGCGCGCCGGGCGCTGGAGCGCGCCGAGGCGGCCCGGACCCCGCTGGCCCGGCACACGCCCGGCGGGCTGGCCGCCCTGCTGGACCCGGCGGAGGCCCGCGCGTACGCCGGGGCGCTGCTGGCCCCGCTGAGCCCGGCGCAGGCGGCGACCCTGCGGAGCTGGCTCGCGCACCACGGCAGCTGGGACCGCACCGCCGCCGCCCTCGGCGTCCACCGCAACACCGTCCGCCAGCGCATCGCCCGCGCCGCCGCCCTGCTGGACGCCGACCTGGACGACCCGGACACCCGGATGGAACTGTGGTTCGCCCTGCGCTGGACGCCGCGGCCCCCGGCCTGACGCCCGGCCGCGAGCGTGCCGCGTCTCACTCTGGACAGGGACGACAACCCGCCGGTAACTTAATCTGAGCAAGCGCTTAGTGCGCGAGCACCGACTGAGACACCACGACGGCGCTCGGCCACCTCCGCGAACCGACGCGGCGGCGGTTCAGCCGCGAGAGGGAGGCCGGCCGTGCGCCGTACCGTTTTCGACGAGGACCACGAGGCGTTCCGCGAGACCATCCGCGCCTTCATCGAGGCCGAGGTCGTCCCCGTCTACGACGAGTGGTTCGCGGCGGGCCAGGCTCCGCGCGACTTCTACTACAAGCTCGGCGAGCTGGGCGTCTTCGGGATCAACGTCCCCGAGGAGTTCGGCGGCGCGGGCCTGGACACCCACAAGTTCGAGGCCGTCCTCTACGAGGAGACCTCCCGCGCCGGCGTGAACTTCGGCGGCTCCGGCGTCCACGTGCTGCTCGCCCTGCCCTACCTCAAGATGCTCGCCACCGACGAGCAGAAGAAGCGCTACCTGCCGAAGTTCGTCTCCGGCGAGGAGATGTGGGCCCTCGCGATGACCGAGCCGGGCACCGGCTCCGACGTCGCGGGCATGAAGACCACCGCCAGGCTCTCCGAGGACGGCACGCACTACGTCCTCAACGGCTCCAAGACCTTCATCACCGGTGGCGTCCACGCCGACCGCGTGATCGTCTGCGCGCGCACCTCCGCCCCGGGCGAGCAGGACCGCCGCTTCGGCATCTCCCTCTTCGCCGTGGACACCAAGTCCGAGGGCTACTCCATCGGCCGCAAGCTGGACAAGCTGGGCCTGCGCACCTCCGACACCGCCGAGCTGGCGTTCGTCGACGTGAAGGTGCCGGTCGAGGATCTGCTCGGCGAGGAGAACAAGGGCTTCTACTACCTCGGCGCGAACCTGCCGTCCGAGCGCTGGGGCATCGCCTTCGGCGCGTACGCGCAGGCCAAGGCCGCCGTCCGGTTCGCCCAGCAGTACGTGACCGACCGTACGGTCTTCGGCAAGCCGGTCGCGCACTTCCAGAACACCAAGTTCGAACTGGCCTCCTGCCAGGCCGAGGTGGACGCCGCCGAGGCCGTCGCCGACCGCGCCCTGGAGGCCCTGGACGCGGGCGAGCTGACCGCCGCCGAGGCCGCCTCCGCGAAGCTGTTCTGCACCGAGGTCGCGCACCGCGTCATCGACAAGTGCCTCCAGCTGCACGGCGGCTACGGCTACATGAACGAGTACCCGATCGCCCGTCTGTACGCCGACAACCGCGTGAACCGCATCTACGGCGGCACCAGCGAGGTCATGAAGTCCATCATCGCCAAGTCGATGGGCCTGTAAGTCCCCGCGGGGCACTTACCTCCACCTTCATGAACGAGGCACTGACGACCCTCCTCGACCTGCTCGACCTGGAGCGGATCGAGGAGGACATCTTCCGCGGTACCAGCCGTTCGGCGCTGGTACCGCGGGTCTTCGGCGGCCAGGTCGCGGCGCAGGCGCTGGTCGCGGCCGGCCGGACCGTCCCCCAGGACCGTACGGCGCACTCGCTGCACTCGTACTTCCTGCGCGCCGGGGACCCCGGCGCGCCCATCGTCTACTCGGTGGACCGGATCCGCGACGGGCGCTCCTTCACCACCCGCCGCGTCGTCGCCGTCCAGCACGGGCAGCCGATCTTCCACCTCTCGGCGTCGTTCCAGACGTACGAGGAGGGGCTCGACCACCAGGCCGCCATGCCCGGCGCGCCCGACCCCGAGACCCTGCCGACGGCCGCCGAGGCGCTGCCCGCGTACCGGGACATCTTCCGCGACCCCGGCACGGTCGAGCGGCTGCTCGACGCCCGGGCCGCCGTCGACCTGCGCTACGCCACCACCCCGCCGTGGGGCAGCGTGGGCGAGCCGGTGGAGCCGCGTACGCAGGTGTGGTTCCGTACGGCCGGCAAGCTGGAGAGCGACGACCCGCTGCTGCACACCTGCCTGGCCACGTACGTCTCCGACATGACCCTGCTGGACTCGGTGCTGCTCGCGCACGGCCGGGGCGGCTGGGCCGTCGGCGACGTGGTCGGCGCCTCGCTGGACCACGCCATGTGGTTCCACCGGCCCTTCCGCGCCGACGAATGGCTCCTGTACGACCAGGAGTCCCCCTCGGCCGCCGCCGGCAGGGGCCTCGGCCAGGCCCGCATCTGGACCCAGGACGGCCGCCTCGCGGTCACGGTCATCCAGGAGGGCGTGGTCCGCGTCCCCCGCGCCTGACCGCGCCCCGCGCCGCCCCGGGCGGCGGGTGTCACTGACCGCCGCGGCCGGGCGCGGGACGTACCGTCGCGGCATGTCCGGAGAATCCGAGAGCGTCGGCACGGTCGTCGTCGCCACCGTCACCAACCTCGGGATCGCGGCGGCCAAGGCGGTCGGCGGGATCGTCAGCGGGTCCAGCGCGATGCTGTCCGAGGCCGCGCACTCGGTGGCCGACACGGTGACCGAGGTGCTGCTGCTGACCGCACTCAAACGCAGCGCGAAACCGGCGGACGAGGCGCATCCGCTGGGGTACGGGCCCGAGCGGTACATCTGGGCGCTGCTCGCCTCCATCGCGACGTTCGTCGGCGGCGCGGTCTTCGCGGTGTACGACGGCGTCCACACCCTGGTGCACGGGGAGGACCCGGGCGACCCGGCGCTCTCGTACGTCATCCTCGCCGTCGCCTTCCTGCTGGAGGGCTACTCGCTGCTCGTGGCCTGGCGGCAGATGAGGGGTGAGGCGGCGCGGATGCGGGCGCCGCTGGGGCGGTACGTGAAGCACACCCCGGACACGGCGGTGAAGGCGGTCCTGCTGGAGAACGTGGCGGCGCTGATCGGCCTCGCGCTGGCGGCGGGCGGCCTGCTGGGGGCGCAGCTGACGGGCTCCGGGGTCTACGACGGGGTGGCGTCGCTGCTGATCGGGCTGCTGCTGGTGGCGGTGGCGTGGGAGCTCGGGCGCTCGAACGCGCAGTACCTGATCGGCTGGCCGCTGCCCGCCGCGACGCGGGCGCGGGTACGGGAGGAGCTGCTGACGGTGCCGCACATCGAGGCGGTGCTGGAGCTGACCACCCTGGTCCAGGGCCCGGACGAGTGGCTGATCGCGGCGAAGGTCGACTTCCACGACCTGGCGTCGGCCCGCCAGGTGGAGGCGGCCTGCGAGGACGCCGAGTCCCAGCTGCGCGAGCGCTTCCCGGCGGTCCGCCGGGTCTACCTGGACCCGACGCCGAGCCCGGGTCCCGCGCCGGGTCACGGCCCGGGCTCCGCTCCCGGGCCCGACCCCTGGCGGTCCGGGCCGCGGCACGGTTAGCCGGCGGGCACGGTCAGCCGGCGGCCAGACCGGCCGTCGCGAGCAGGTAGGCGACCATCGGGTCGTAGAAGCGGGGGTCGCGCACGTGGTCGTCCAGCGGGACCGCCACCTGGAGGGTGCCCTCCGCCTCGGCGAGGAAGAGCGCCGGGTCGTTGCAGTCCGCGTACCCGGCCGCGTCCAGCCCGCGCTCGGCCGCGCAGCCCGCCCAGCCGTGGTCGGCGACGACCAGGTCCGGCTGCGGGCGGCCCTGCGCCGCGAGGCCGTCCAGGATCGCGGCCATCGGCGCCGGGGAGTGGGTGTGCCACAGCGTGGCCCCGCGCTCCTGGACCGCGACGTCCGCGAACTGCCACACGGAGCCCTCGTCGGCGGTGAGCCCGGCCGGGATCCGGACGATCTCGCAGCCGGCCGCGCGCAGGGCGTCGGCCGTGGCCCGGTGGACGTCGAGGAGGCCGCCCGGGTGCCCGGTGGCCAGCAGCACGCTCTGCCGGTCGGCGGCGGCCTTGCGCAGCCGGGCCGCGAGCCGGTCCAGGGCGGCGACGGTCAGCTCGGGGTCGATGGTGTCCTGGCCGTAGCGGTGCCCGGGGTCGTCCACGACGCCGCAGCGCTCCGCCATGACGGCCAGGACGTCCTGCTCGTCGCTCCAGCGGTCGCCGAGCTCCAGGCCCAGCCAGTAGTGCCGGTCCCCGTTGGCGAGCCGGCGGTAGTGGCTCAGGTTGTTCTCGCGCGGGGTGGCCACCTCCCCCGCGATCCGGGTGCGGACCAGGTGTTCGACGAGTTCGGCGCGGCTGGGTACGGGCGTCTCTATCGGCATGCCGCCCATTCTGCCGCCGCCCGGCCGGAGCCGTGCGTTCCGTCCACGTCCCCGCAGCCGGGGCCTCACCCGGACAGCGCCCCGAAGGCGCCGTTCGCGAGGCGCCGCAGCAGGGCTTCGGTCGCGTCCCGGCCGAGGACCGCCAGATGCGGGGTGGAGTTCAGCAGTCCGAATACCGCGTGCACGCAGACCCGTACCTCGGTCTCGGCGACCTCGGGGTGCAGTTCCCGTACGACGGCCACCCACAGCTCCACGTACTGGCGCTGGAGCTGGCGCACGAGCTTGCGGTCGGCCTCCCGCAGCCGGTCCAGCTCGCGGTCGTGGAGGGTGATCAGCGCCCGGTCGTCCAGGGCGAAGTCGATGTGCCCCTCGACCAGCGAGGCCAGCACCTCCCGCGGTTCGCCCCGGGCTTCCTCGACCCGCCGGCGCCCGCCCGTCAGCAGCCGCTCGCTGATCCCGACCAGCAGCTCGGCGAGCATGGCGTCCTTGCCCGCGAAATGCCGGTACAGGCCGGGGCCGCTGATGCCGACCGCGGCCCCTATCTCGTCCACGCCCACCCCGTGGAAACCGCGCTCCGCGAAGAGCCGGGCGGCCTCGCTGAGGATCTGCTCGCGACGGGTGGGGGCGGCGGCTCTGGTGCTCATGGGAATCCATTCTAGACAGGGCGGTTAGCGCTCGTTAACCTGAAGCCCGGAAGCGTTAACGCTCATTAACAAAGCGTGCACCGAGCAAGGGAGCTCGACCGATGCAGCAGGCACCAGTGCTGACGAGCGCCGCGGACCCGGCGTCCGAGGCCTGGCGGACCAATGAGGCCGCCCACCGCGAGCTCGCCGAGGGCCTGCGCGCCCGGCTGGACGCGGCCCGTCTGGGCGGCGGCGAGAAGGCCCGCGCCCGGCACACCGCGCGCGGGAAGCTCCTCCCCCGCGACCGGGTGGACGCCCTCCTGGACCCCGGGTCCCCCTTCCTGGAGCTGGCCCCGCTGGCCGCCGAGGGCATGTACGGGGGCGCGGCGCCCGCCGCCGGGGTGATCGCGGGCATCGGCCGGGTCAGCGGCCGCGAGTGCGTGATCGTCGCGAACGACGCCACCGTCAAGGGCGGCACGTACTACCCGATGACCGTCAAGAAGCACCTGCGCGCCCAGGAGGTGGCGCTGGAGAACCGTCTCCCCTGCCTCTACCTGGTCGACTCGGGCGGCGCCTTCCTGCCCATGCAGGACGAGGTCTTCCCCGACCGGGAGCACTTCGGCCGCATCTTCTACAACCAGGCCCGCATGTCGGGCGCCGGCATCCCGCAGATCGCCGCCGTCCTCGGCTCCTGCACGGCGGGCGGCGCGTACGTCCCGGCGATGAGCGACGAGGCCGTCATCGTGCGCGGCCAGGGCACGATCTTCCTCGGCGGCCCGCCGCTGGTGAAGGCCGCCACCGGCGAGGTGGTCACGGCCGAGGAGCTGGGCGGCGGCGAGGTCCACTCCCGCGTCTCCGGGGTGACCGACCACCTCGCGGAGGACGACGCGCACGCGCTGCGGATCGTACGGAACATCGTGGCGACCCTGCCGCGGCGCGGGGCCCTGCCCTGGTCCGTCGAGGCGCCCGAGGAGCCCAAGGTGGACCCGTACGGGCTCTACGGGGCGGTCCCGGTCGACTCGCGCACCCCCTACGACGCCCGCGAGATCATCGCCCGGATCGTGGACGGCTCCCGCTTCCAGGAGTTCAAGGCCGAGTTCGGCCAGACGCTGGTCACCGGCTTCGCCCGGATCCACGGCCATCCGGTCGGCATCGTCGCCAACAACGGCATCCTCTTCTCCGAGTCCGCGCAGAAGGGCGCCCACTTCATCGAGCTGTGCGACCAGCGCGGCATCCCGCTGCTCTTCCTCCAGAACATCTCCGGCTTCATGGTCGGCCGGGACTACGAGGCCGGCGGCATCGCCAAGCACGGCGCCAAGATGGTCACGGCCGTGGCCTGCACCCGGGTCCCCAAGCTCACGGTGGTCGTCGGCGGCAGCTACGGCGCGGGCAACTACTCGATGTGCGGCCGGGCGTATTCGCCGCGCTTCCTGTGGATGTGGCCCAACGCCAAGATCTCCGTGATGGGCGGCGAGCAGGCCGCCTCGGTCCTTGCCACCGTCAAGCGCGACCAGATCGAGGGCGCGGGCCAGGAGTGGCCGGTGGAGGACGAGGAGGCCTTCAAGGCCCCGGTCCGGGCCCAGTACGAGGAGCAGGGCAACGCCTACTACGCCACCGCCCGGCTGTGGGACGACGGGGTCATCGACCCGGTGGAGACCCGGCAGGTGCTGGGGCTGGCCCTGACCGCGTGCGCGAACGCTCCGCTGAGCGAGTCCGCTTTCGGCATCTTCCGTATGTGACGTGTGACGTGAGGACCTCTTCGATGTTCAGCACTGTTCTGGTCGCCAACCGGGGCGAGATCGCGGTACGCGTCATCCGCACCCTGCGGCAGCTCGGCATCCGCTCGGTGGCCGTCTTCAGCGACGCCGACGCGGACGCCCGGCACGTACGGGAGGCCGACACGGCCGTCCGCATCGGCCCGGCGGCGGCCGCCGAGAGCTACCTGTCGGTGGAGCGGCTCCTGGACGCCGCCCGCCGCACCGGGGCCGAGGCCGTCCACCCCGGCTACGGCTTCCTCGCCGAGAACGCGGGGTTCGCGGCGGCCTGCGAGGAAGCGGGGCTCGCGTTCATCGGGCCGCCCGCGAGCGCGATCTCCCTGATGGGCGACAAGATCCGGGCGAAGGAGACGGTGAAGGCGGCCGGCGTCCCGGTCGTCCCCGGCTCGTCCGGGAGCGGCCTGAGCGACGCCGAACTCGCCTCGGCCGCCGAGAAGATCGGCATGCCGGTGCTGCTCAAGCCCTCGGCGGGCGGCGGCGGCAAGGGCATGCGGCTGGTGCGGGACGCGGCCGTCCTGGCCGAGGAGATCGCGGCGGCCCGGCGCGAGGCGAAGTCCTCCTTCGGCGACGACACCCTGCTCGTGGAGCGGTGGGTGGACCGGCCCCGGCACATCGAGATCCAGGTGCTGGCGGACGCCCACGGCAACGTGGTGCACCTGGGCGAGCGCGAGTGCTCCCTCCAGCGGCGCCACCAGAAGGTGATCGAGGAGGCCCCCTCGGTCCTGCTCGACGAGGCGACCCGGGCGGCGATGGGCGCGGCGGCCGTGGAGGCGGCCCGCTCGTGCGGGTACGTCGGCGCGGGCACCGTGGAGTTCATCGTGCCGGGCGGGGACCCGTCCTCGTACTACTTCATGGAGATGAACACCCGCCTCCAGGTCGAGCACCCGGTGACGGAGCTGATCACTGGGCTGGACCTGGTGGAGCAGCAGCTGCGGGTGGCGGCGGGCGTTCCGCTGGCCTTCTCGCAGTCCGACGTCACGCTCACGGGCCACGCGATCGAGGCCCGCGTCTGCGCCGAGGACCCGGCGCGGGGGTTCCTGCCGTCGGGCGGTACGGTGCTGGCGCTGTCCGAGCCGTCGGGCGGGTCCGTGCGCACGGACTCCGGGCTGGTGGCGGGCGTCGACACGGGGTCGACGTACGACCCGATGCTGTCGAAGGTGATCGCGTACGGCCCCGACCGGGCCACTGCCCTGCGGGTGCTGCGGGGGGCGCTGGCGGACACCGTGATCCTCGGTGTCCAGACCAACACGGGCTTCCTGCGACGTCTGCTGTCCCACCCGGACGTGGTGTCCGGCAACCTGGACACGGGCCTGGTCGAACGCGACCTGCCGTCCCTCCTGCCGGACGGCGTCCCACCGGAGGTCTACGCGACGGCGGCGCTGCTGTCTTCCCCCCACCCCGCCCCTTCCCGAAACCCTGCCGGGGGCTCGGGGGAGGCCCCCGGCGGCGCGGCCGCCTGGGTCGACCCGTTCGGGGCGGCCAACGGCTGGCGCCTCGGCGGCACCCCGGCCTGGACGGTCCACCACTTCCGCCTCCCGGGCCAGGACCCGGTCACGATCCACACCCGCCCCTCCGGCTCCGAGACGGAGCTGCTCCTCGTATCCGCACATGCCGGCGACACCGGCCACATTCCAGCCCCGCCGACGGTTCAGGCGCGGGGGGCCGGGAGCAGGACCCCCGGCACTCAGCCCGCACGTGACGGCGGCGCCGGGCAAAATCCAGCCCCGCCGGCGATTGAGGCGCGGGGGTCCGGGGGCAGCGCCCCCGGTACACCGGCCCGCGGCCGGATCATCAGCCGCACTCCCGACACCCTCACCGTCGAACTCGACGGCGTCACCCACCGCTTCGCCCACGCCGCCTCCCCGGAGGGGACCTGGCTCGGACGGGACGGCGACTCCTGGCACGTCCAGAACCACGACCCCGTCACGGCCGCCCTCACCGGCCGGGGCCACGCCGGCGCCGACACCCTCGCCGCCCCGATGCCCGGCACCGTCACCGTCGTCAAGGTGGCCGTCGGGGAGAAGGTCGTCGCGGGCCAGAGCCTGCTGGTCGTGGAGGCCATGAAGATGGAACACGTCATCTCGGCCCCGCACGCCGGCACCGTCACCGAACTCGACGTCACCCCGGGCAGCACCGTCGCCATGGACCAGGTCCTGGCCGTGGTCACCCCCGAGGCCGGGCAGGAGGAGAGCGCGTGAACGGGCTGCCCATGACCGTCCCGGCCCCCGGCCTGCCGGCCCGGGTGCGGATCCACGAGGTCGGCGCCCGCGACGGGCTCCAGAACGAGAAGACGGCCGTACCGACCGCCGTCAAGGCCGAGTTCGTACACCGCCTCGCCGCCGCCGGGCTGACGACCATCGAGGCGACGAGCTTCGTCCACCCCAAGTGGGTACCGCAGCTGGCGGACGCGGAGGAGCTGTTCCCGCTGCTGCGCGACGTGGACGCGGCGCTGCCCGTGCTCGTGCCCAACGAGCGGGGCCTCGACCGGGCGCTGGCCCTCGGGGCCACCCGTATCGCGGTGTTCGGCTCGGCCACCGAGACGTTCGCCGCCCGCAACCTCAACCGGACCGTCGCCGAGTCCCTCGCCATGTTCGAACCCGTCGTGGCCCGCGCCCGGCAGGCCGGGGCGCACGTGCGCGGCTACCTGTCGATGTGCTTCGGCGACCCCTGGGAGGGCGCGGTCCCGGTCCACCAGGTGGTCCGCGTCGCCAAGGCCCTGCTGGACCTCGGCTGCGACGAGCTGAGCCTCGGCGACACCATCGGCGTGGCCACCCCGGGCCATGTCCGGGCGCTGCTGTCCGAGCTGAACGAGGCGGGCGTCGGGACCGACCGGATCGGCGTGCACTTCCACGACACCTACGGCCAGGCCCTGTCCAACACCCTCGCCGCGCTCCAGCACGGCGTGAGCACCGTCGACGCCTCGGCGGGCGGCCTCGGCGGCTGCCCGTACGCGAAGAGCGCCACCGGCAACCTCGCCACCGAGGACCTGGTGTGGATGCTCGACGGCCTCGGCATCGAGACCGGGGTCGACCTGGCCGCCCTCACCGCCACGAGCGTGTGGATGGCCGAACAGCTGGGGCGCCCGAGCCCCTCCCGTACCGTCCGCGCCCTCTCCCACAAGGAGTAACGAAGACCATGGCCCTCGACCACCGGCTCACCCCCGAGCACGAGGAACTCCGCCGCACCGTCGAGGCGTTCGCGCACGACGTGATCGCGCCCAAGATCGGCGACCTGTACGAGCGCCACGAGTTCCCGTACGAGATCGTCCGCGAGATGGGCCGCATGGGCCTGTTCGGCCTGCCCTTCCCGGAGGAGTACGGCGGCATGGGCGGGGACTACCTCGCCCTCGGCATCGCCCTGGAGGAACTGGCGCGCGTCGACTCCTCGGTGGCCATCACCCTGGAGGCGGGCGTCTCGCTGGGCGCGATGCCGATCCACCTCTTCGGCTCCGAGGAGCAGAAGCGGGAGTGGCTGCCGCGGATGTGCTCCGGGGAGATCCTCGGCGCCTTCGGCCTGACCGAGCCCGGCGCGGGCAGCGACGCGGGCGGTACGCGCACCACGGCCGTCAAGGACGGCGACGAGTGGGTCATCAACGGCTCGAAGTGCTTCATCACCAACTCCGGTACGGACATCACCGCTCTGGTGACGGTCACCGCCGTCACCGGGCGCAAGGCGGACGGCCGTCCGGAGATCTCCTCGATCATCGTCCCGTCCGGCACCCCCGGCTTCACGGTGGCCGCCCCCTACTCCAAGGTCGGCTGGAACGCCTCGGACACCCGTGAGCTGTCCTTCTCCGACGTACGGGTCCCGCTGACCAACCTGGTCGGCGCGGAGGGGCGCGGCTACGCGCAGTTCCTGCGGATCCTGGACGAGGGCCGGATCGCGATCTCGGCGCTGGCCACGGGTCTGGCACAGGGCTGCGTGGACGAGTCGGTGAAGTACGCCAAGGAGCGGCACGCCTTCGGCAAGGCCATCGGCGACAACCAGGCCATCCAGTTCAAGCTGGCGGACATGGAGACGCGCGCCCACATGGCCCGGATCGGCTGGCGGGACGCGGCCTCCCGGCTGGTGGCCGGGGAGCCGTTCAAGAAGGAGGCGGCGATCGCGAAGCTGTACTCGTCGACCGTGGCCGTGGACAACGCCCGTGACGCCACGCAGATCCACGGCGGCTACGGCTTCATGAACGAGTACCCCGTGGCCCGCATGTGGCGGGACTCGAAGATCCTGGAGATCGGCGAGGGAACGAGCGAGGTGCAGCGCATGCTGATCGCCCGTGAGCTGGGCTTCGCCGGCTAGCGCAGAGCGTCCGCGCGCGAGGAGCGGTAAGGGAACCCGAGAAGCAAATAAGGGTTCCCTTACTAATTTCGGCCAAGGTTAGGCTAACCTTCCCTCGAACGGCCTCACCCCTGGTGGCCGCCCTGCGCGCACGAAAGCGGACAACGTCATGGTCAAGCCCGGTACCTCCTTCCTCTCCCGTCGCGGCCTCATCGCCGCGGGCGGCGCCCTCGGTCTGGTCGCGGCGCTCAGCGCCTGCGGCGGCGGCAAGGACACGGCGAAGGACGGCGCGGGCGACAAGGGCTCCACGGCGGCCGCTTCCGGTCCCTGGAGCTTCAAGGACGACCTCGGCAAGGACGTCACCGCCAAGTCCACGCCGAAGAACATCGTCGCCTTCACCGGCACGGCCGCCGCCCTGTCCGACTACGGCGTCCAGGTCAAGGGCGTGTTCGGCCCGACGAAGCTCGCCGACGGCAAGCCCGACCCGCAGGCCGGCACGATGGACATCTCCAAGGTGGAGATCCTCGGCAACGTCTACGACGAGTTCAACGTCGAGAAGTACGCGGCCCTCAAGCCCGACGTGCTGCTCACCAACACCTGGGACGGCTCGTACTGGTACGTGCCCGAGGCCTCCAAGGACAAGATCCTCAAGCTGGCCCCGGCCGCCGCGATCGGCGTCGGCAGCGACGCCTCCATGGACAAGTCCCTCGCCCGCACCGCGGACCTGGCCAAGTCCCTCGGCGCCGACCTGAACAGCCAGCAGGCCGTCGACGCCAAGGCCCGCTTCGAGGCCGCCGCCGCCAAGGTCCGCGAGGCCGTCAAGGCCAACCCGGGCATCAAGGTGCTCGTCGGCTCGGGCGACCCCGACCACTTCTACGTCTCCACCCCGAAGACCTCGGCCGACCTCAAGTACTTCGAGTCCCTGGGCGTCGAGTTCGTCACCCCGGACAACCTCGACAAGGGCAGCGTCTTCTTCGAGAGCCTCAGCTGGGAGAACGCCGGCAAGTACAAGGCGGACGTCGTCCTGCTCGACAACCGCACCGGCACCCTGCAGAACGAGCAGCTGACCAAGGAGAAGCCCACCTGGGCCTCGCTGCCCGCCGTCAAGGCCGGCCAGATCGCCCCGCGCGTGACCGAGCCGATCTTCTCCTACGAGAAGTGCGCGCAGATCCTGGAAGACCTGGCGAAGACCATCCAGGGCGCCAAGAAGGTCAGCTGACCACCCGTCGTTCCGGCGAAACCCCAGGGGGGACCTTCCGTATGACCGCCACCGCCACCGAAGCCGCCACCGACGCCCGCGCCGCAGCCGAGGACGGGGCCGCCGCCGCGCACTTCCGGTTCTTCACCCTCGACGTGCTGCGCACCCGCCGCCTCGGCCACTCGTTCCTGCGCGTCACCTTCGGCGGGGAGTCCCTCGCGGACTTCCGGTCGGGGGGCCACGACCAGAGCCTCTCGCTCTTCCTGCCGCCCGCGCACCGGCAGCACACCGAACTGCCCTCCACCGAGGAGGACACCTGGTTCGCCGCCTGGCGCGGGATGCCGGACGAGGAGCGGCCGGTCATGCGCTCGTACACGGTGCGCGCGCAGCGGCGTACGGAGACGGGCGCGGACGAGGTCGACATCGACTTCGTCCTGCACGGGGACGCCTCCCCGGCCTCCCGCTGGGCCGGCCGGGCCGTGACCGGTCGCCGCATCGTGGCGATCGGCCCGGCCGTCGCCGAGAACAAGTCCGTCCGCTTCCAGCCGCCGGCCGGCACCGACGCGGTCCTGATGTACGCGGACGAGACCGCGCTGCCGGCCGCCGCCGCGATCCTGGAGCGGCTTCCCGCCGGGACCCCCGTGCGGGCCTGGTTCGAGGTCCCGCACGAGGACGACCGACTGGCCCTGGACACCGCCGCGGACGCCGACATCACCTGGATCGTGCGCCCCGCGGGCGCGGGCCGGGAGCGGACCGAGCAGGTGCTGGAGCGGGTGCGGGCGGCGGAACTGCCCGCGGCGGAGGCCCCGTACGCCTGGGTGGCGGGCGAGGCCGGCACCATTCGCGCGGTACGTCGCCACCTGGTGCGGGAACGTTCCGTCGACCGGCGCGCGGTGCGCTTCACCGGCTACTGGCGACTCGGCGCGAGCGAGGAGCAGTTGCTCGCCGAGGCGTACGCGGGCCAGGCCGCCAGCGAGGACCCGGCGTCCGCGCTGTAGTCAACGCCCCTGACGGGCAAGGAGTTTGAGAGAGGGGCCCCGGCTTTGGCCGGGGCCCCTCTCCATTTGGCCGCGATCTTAGGTTAGGCTAACCTAAGCAACACACCCCACCCCCCTCTCCCCCGCCCGGAGGAAAGTTGATGCGCTCGCATCTGCTGAACGAGACGACCGCGGACCTCTACCGGCGCTCCGTCACCGAGGGCGTCGACCGTGTCGCCGCCAAACTCGCCACCACGGAACGGCCCCACACCGGCATCTCCGTGGACGCGCTCGCCCCGGTCATCGCGTCGATCGACCTCGACACCCCGCTGGGCGACGCCGCCGCCGCGCTCGACGAGCTGGAGGACGTCTACCTCCGCGACGCCGTCTACTTCCACCACCCGCGCTACCTGGGCCACCTCAACTGCCCGGTCGTCATCCCCGCGGTCGTCGGCGAAGCGGTCCTCTCCGCCGTCAACTCCTCCCTGGACACCTGGGACCAGTCCATCGGCGGCACGCTCATCGAGCGCCGCCTCATCGACTGGACCGCCCGCCGCATCGGCCTCGGCGACGGCGCGGACGGCATCTTCACCTCCGGCGGCAGCCAGTCGAACTTCCACGCGCTGCTCCTGGCCCGCGACGAGGCCTGCCGCATCGTCATGAAGCGCGCCCTGGACGAGGGCACGGGCACGGCGCCCACCAAGGCGGAACTGCTTCCGAAGCTGCGCATCTTCACCTCCGAGGCCAGCCACTTCAGCGTGCAGAAGTCCGCCGCCATGCTGGGCCTCGGCTACGAGGCCGTCATCTGCGTCCCGGTCGACCGCAACCGCCGCATGGACACCTCGCTGCTCGCCCTGGAACTGGAGAACTGCGCCGCCGAGGGCCTCTTCCCGATGGCCGTCGTCGCCACCGCCGGCACCACCGACTTCGGGTCCATCGACCCGCTCCCCGAGATCGCCCGCCTGTGCGCCGAGCACTCCGCGTGGATGCACGTGGACGCCGCCTACGGCTGCGGACTGCTGATCTCCCCCACCCGCCGGCACCTCCTCGACGGCATCGAGCACGCCGACTCGGTCACGGTCGACTACCACAAGTCCTTCTTCCAGCCCGTGAGCTCCAGCGCGATGCTGGTCCGCGACCGCGACACCCTCAAGCACGCCACGTACCACGCGGACTACCTCAACCCGCGCCGGATGGCCGAGGAGCGGATCCCCAACCAGGTCGACAAGTCGATCCAGACCACGCGCCGCTTCGACGCCCTCAAGCTCTGGATGACCCTGCGCGTCATGGGCGCCGACGGCCTCGGCTCGCTCTTCGACGAGGTCGTCGACCTGGCCGCCGAAGGCTACGGCCTCCTCGTGGCCGACCCGCGGTTCGAGGTCGTCGTCCGGCCGCAGCTCTCCACCCTGGTCTTCCGCTACGTCCCCACCGGGGGCGAGTACCGCGCGGACCTCCTCGACGAGGCCCAGCTGCACGCCCGCAAGGCCCTGTTCGCCTCCGGCGAGGCGGTCGTCGCCGGCACCCGGGTGGACGGCGCCCAGTACCTGAAGTTCACCCTGCTCAACCCGCAGACCACGACGGCCGACATCACGGCCGTCCTCGACCTCCTCGCCGCACACGCCGAGCAGTTCCTGGGAGCATCCCTTGCCCTCCACCGTTAGGCCCCACGACTTCATCGGCATCGGCCTCGGTCCCTTCAACCTGGGACTCGCCTGCCTGACCGCGCCGATCGACGAGCTCGACGGTCTCTTCATCGAGTCGAAGCCGCACTTCGAGTGGCACGCCGGCATGTTCCTCGACGGCGCGCACCTGCAGACGCCGTTCATGTCGGACCTCGTCACCCTCGCCGACCCGACGTCGCCCTTCTCCTTCCTGAACTACCTGAAGGACCAGGACCGGCTGTACTCCTTCTACATCCGGGAGAACTTCTACCCGCTGCGCGCCGAGTACAACGACTACTGCCGCTGGGCCGCCGACCGGCTCGACAACGTCCTGTACTCCACCTCCGTCACCGAGGTCACCTACGACGAGGCCGCCGGTCTCTACGTGGTCCACACCGACCGGGGCGAGACCCACCGCGCCCGCCGCCTGGTCCTGGGCACCGGCACCTCCCCGTACGTCCCGCCGGCCTGCGCGGGACTCGGCGGCGACTTCCTGCACAACGCCGCGTACATGCCGAACAAGGCGGAGCTGCAGCGGAAGAAGTCGATCACGCTGATCGGCTCGGGCCAGAGCGCCGCCGAGATCTACCACGACCTCCTCGCGGAGATCGACACGTACGGTTACCAGCTCAACTGGGTCACCCGCTCCCCGCGGTTCTTCCCGCTGGAGTACACCAAGCTGACGCTGGAGATGACCTCCCCGGAGTACGTGGACTACTTCCACGCCCTCCCCGAGGACACCCGCTACCGGCTGGAGAGCCGGCAGAAGAACCTCTTCAAGGGCATCGACGGGGACCTCATCAACGAGATCTTCGATCTGCTCTACCAGAAAAAGATCAGCATGCCGGGCCCCGTCCCGACCACCCTGCTGACCAACACCTCCCTCAACAGCACGGCGTACGACACCACCACGGGCGTCTACACGCTCGGGCTGCGCCAAGAGGAACAGGAGCGGGACTTCACGCTCACCACCGAAGGCCTCGTGCTCGCCACCGGCTACCGGTACGTGGTTCCCGCGTTCCTGGACCCGGTCCGCGACCGCCTGAACTTCGACGGCCGCGGCCGCCTCGACGCGGGCCGCAACTACAGCGTCGACACCACCGGCCGGGGCGTCTACCTGCAGAACGGCACCACGCACAACCACTCCCTGACCTCACCCGACCTGGGCATGGCCGCGTACCGCAACGCGTACATCGTCTCCGAACTGCTCGGCCGGGAGTACTACAAGGTCGAGAAGTCCATCGCGTTCCAGCAGTTCGCCGCCCCGGAAGGCACGCACGCATGAGCACCACCACGGAGATCCTCTTCACCCGCACCGACCCGGTCCTCGGAGCCTTCGCGATCCGCCCGCTGGACCCCTTCGCGGACGCGGAGCTGCTGCACGGCTGGGTCACCGACCCCAAGGCCGCGTTCTGGATGATGCAGGACGCCACCCTGACCGAGGTGGAGCGCGAGTACGTGCGCATCACCGCGCACGAGCACCACCAGGCCTTCATCGGCCTGCACGAGGGCCGCCCCGCCTTCCTCATGGAGAGCTACGACCCGGCGCGCCTGGAACTGGTCGGCCTGTACGACGCCCGGCCCGGCGACGTCGGCATGCACTTCCTCGTCGCCCCGACCGACACCCCGGTCAGCGGTTTCACCCGCGCGGTGATCACGACCGTCATGGCCGCCCTCTTCGCCGACCCGGCGAACCTGCGCGTCGTCGTCGAGCCGGACGTCGCCAACAAGGCCGTCCACGCCCTCAACGAGGCCGTCGGCTTCGTCCCCGAGCGCGAGATCACCAAGCCGGAGAAGACCGCCCTGCTCAGCTTCTGCACCCGCGAGCAGTTCGAGGCCACCCGGCAGGAGTCCATATGAGCCTCGCCGACGCCATCTCCCACCTCTCCCCGGAGCTGTGGGCCCGCGCCAACCGCGCCCTGGTCCGCAAGGCCCTCGCGGAGTTCTCCCATGAGCGCCTGCTGACCCCCGAGGCGCTGGGCGACGGCCGTTACGCCGTCCGCAGCGACGACGGCACGGTCGAGTACCGCTTCTCCGCCGTCCTGCACGCCCTCGACCACTGGTCGGTGGACGAGGCCTCCATCAGCCGCCACGGGGACGGCGCCGAGCTGCCCCTGGACGCCCTCGACTTCCACATCGAGTTCCGCCGGACCCTGGGCCTGAGCGACGAGGTGCTGCCCGTCTACCTGGAGGAGATCTCCTCCACCCTGGCCGGCACCGGCTTCAAGTACACCAAGCCGCAGGTCTCCTCCGCCGTCCTCGCGAAGTCCTCCTTCCAGGACATCGAGACCGGTATGACCGAGGGCCACCCCTGCTTCGTCGCCAACAACGGCCGCCTGGGCTTCGGCGTCCACGAGTACCTCTCCTACGCCCCCGAGACCGCGAGCCCGGTCCACCTGGTGTGGGTCGCCGCCCGCAAGGACGTCTCGACCTTCACGGCCGGCGCGGGCCTGGAGCACGACACCTTCATGCGCGAGGAGCTCGGCGAGGCCGCCCTCACCCTCTTCGCCGCCAAGATGGACTCCCTGGGCCTGGACCTGGCGGACTACCACCTGCTGCCGGTCCACCCCTGGCAGTGGTGGAACAAGACCACCGTCACCTTCGCCGCCGAGATCGCGAACCGCCGCCTGGTCCTGCTGGGCGAGGGCGAGGACGCGTACCTGGCCCAGCAGTCGATCCGTACGTTCTTCAACACCAGCACGCCGACGAAGCACTACGTGAAGACCGCGATCTCGGTCCTCAACATGGGCTTCATGCGCGGCCTGTCTGCGGCGTACATGGAGGCCACCCCGGCCATCAACGACTGGCTGCACCAGCTGATCGAGTCGGACGAGGTGCTGCGTTCCGTCGACTTCTCGATCATCCGCGAGCGCGCGGCGATCGGCTACCACCACCGCCAGTACGAGCGCGCGACCGACCGGTACTCCCCGTACCGCAAGATGCTCGCCGCGCTGTGGCGCGAGTCGCCGGTGAACTCCCTCAAGGGCGAGGAGCGGCTGGCCACCATGGCCTCCCTCCTCCACGTGGACGCCGAGGGCACGTCCCTCGTCGGCGCCCTGATCGAGGAGTCGGGCCTGACCCCGTCGCAGTGGCTGCACCACTACCTGCGCGCCTACCTCCTCCCGCTCCTGCACTGCTTCTACCAGTACGACCTCGCGTACATGCCGCACGGCGAGAACACCATCCTCGTCATCGAGGGCGGCGTCGTGAAGCGGGCGATCTTCAAGGACATCGCCGAGGAGATCGTGGTCATGGACCCGGACGCGGTCCTGCCGCCCGCCGTCGAGCGGGTCCGGGCCGACATCCCGGAGGACATGAAGCTGCTGTCCGTCTTCACGGACGTCTTCGACTGCTTCTTCCGCTTCCTGAACGCGATCCTGGTCACCGAGGGCCTCTGCGACGAGGCCACCTTCTGGCGGGCCGTGGCGGACTGCGCCCACGCCTACCAGGGCTCCGTGCCGGCCCTGGCGGAGCGCTTCGAACGCTACGACCTCTTCGCGCCGGAGTTCCCGCTGTCCTGCCTCAACCGCCTCCAACTGCGCAACAACCAGCAGATGGTCGACCTCACCGACCCCTCGGCCGCCCTCCAACTGACCGGCACCCTCAAAAACCCCCTGACCCCCTACACCCGCCCCTGACACCGGGGCGCACCAAAGAAAACGCGCCCGCCGGAAACCCTCCCGGCGGGCGCGTTCTCATGCGCCTATCGCGGCCCGTGCGTGGACACGAGATAGACGGCCGTCTTCTCGCCCCGGTTGTCCCAGAGCACTTCGAATTCGCTGCCGTTGCCGGTGGTGAAGTCCGAGCTCAATTTGTAGGTCCGCGAGGGGACCAGACGGAGATCCAGGTCCTTCAGGACATGTTCCTTGAACGGAGGCGGGCTGCTGGGGTAGGTCTTTCCCTCGAACGTCACCGGCGAGGTCGGCCATGTGAGCACGAGCGTGAAATCGACACCGTGGTCCTTGAGGTACTGCTCCGCACAGGGAGTCGGCGCCACGAAGTGCAGCCGCATGTCCGACTCCCCGAAGTCCCGCGCCCCGGTGGAGCCCACGTCCTCGATTCCGCACTCCGGCAGCCGGAGCCCGAAGTCGTTCAACAGATCCTCCCGCGACCGCTCCCAGAGTGAACACCCCGACAGCGGCATCAGGACCCCCATCACGGCTAAGACCGCGAGGATCTTCCTCACACGCACGCACCCCCCACTAGGCAAACTGGTGAACGGCCCAGCCTAGATGGGCCCTGCACGGATGAGCCGCGAAGCCCGTGGAGCTACTCCCACGGCACCTCCGGGGCGCGGTAGAAGGTGATGTTCTGGGCGGTCAGGCGGGGGGACTGGGCGGCCAGGCGGGTGCGGTACGCGGGCCAGTCGAGGGCGCGTGCCGGGGACCAGCCGAGTTCCGCGAGGCCGAGGACGCGGGGGAAGGCCATGAGGTCCCAGTCGGCGCGGGTCGCGACGTGCTCCGTCCACAGGGGGGCCTCCACGCCGAGGACCGCGGACTCCGGCAGGTCCGGGAGGTAGGCGCCCGGGTCCCAGGAGTACGAGCGCTGAACCGGGACGTAGCCCGCCCAGGCGAGGCCCGGCTTCGTCGCCGCGTCGTACTTCATGTCCAGGTAGAGGTGGTCGGCCGGGGAGAGGATCACCGGGTGGCCGGCCCGGCCCGCCGCCGCGACCGCGGCCTTCTCGGCGGCGGCCGTCTTGTCGTGGCCCCAGTACTGGAGCACCGCGCCCGGTGCCGGCCGGGCCGCCGCGAGCTGGTGCCAGGCGATCACCGTCTTGCCGTGGCGGGCCACCACCCGCTGGGCCCGGTCCATGAAGGCCGCGTAGTCCGCCGCCGGGGTGGCGTGGGCCTCGTCGCCGCCGATGTGGAGGTAGCGGCCGGGGGTGAGCTCCGCGAGCTCGCCGAGGACCTGGTCGATGAACTCGTACGTGCGCTCCTTGCCGACGCAGAGCGAGCTGAAGCCGACCTTGGTCCCGGTGTAGCGGGCCGGGGCCTTGCCGTCGCAGGTGAGTTCCCCGTAGGAGGCCAGCGCCGCGTTGACGTGGCCGGGCATGTCGGTCTCCGGGACGACGTCCACGTACCGCTCGGCGGCGTACGCCACCAGGTCCCGGTACTGCTCCTTGGTCCAGTGGCCGCCGGGCCCGCCGCCCACCTCACTGGCGCCGCCGTACTGCGCGAGCCGCGGCCAGGAGTCGATCGCGAGCCGCCAGCCCTGGTCGTCGGTGAGGTGGACGTGCAGCGTGTTGATCTTGTACTGGGCGAGCTGGTCGACGTACCGCTTCACCTGTTCCACCGAGAAGAAGTGCCGGGCGATGTCGATCATCGCCCCGCGGTACGCGAAGCGCGGGACGTCCGTGACGGTGCCGCCGGGCACGCTGCCCGCCCCGCGCACCGGCAGCAGCTGGCGCAGCGTCTGCCCCGCGTGGAAGAGCCCGGCCGGGGTGCGCGCGGCCAGGGTCACCCCGGTGGCGTCGGTGCGCATCCGGTAGCCCTCGTCGCCCAGTTCCGCGTCGCCGGGGTCGAGCCGCAGCCGGATCCCCTCGCCCCGCGACCCGTCGGCCAGCGGCAGCGGCAGCCCGCTGGGGCCGCGCAGCTGCTCCGCGAGGAGCTCGCCGACCCGCCGGACCTCCTCCGGCGCCGCCGCTTCCGTACGGATCACCGTGCCCGCCCCGAAGCGGTACGGGGTGCCTCCGGCCCGGGCAGAGGCGGGCTCGGGCAGGAGCCGGGCGTAGGGAGCGGGGGCGGCGGAACGGCCGAGGGGAGGTCTGGCGTCGTCACCGTGGGCCGCGGTGCAGGAGAGGGCCGCCCCGAGGGCGAGGAGGGTGCCGAGCGTGCGTCGCAGGACTCTCATGCGCCCAGATATAGGCCAACGGGCCCCGGATCGGCGGTGGGAGAATCACCACATGGCGGAAATCATCCAGAAGGACGGCACCTGGACCTTCGACGGGGACACGGTGCGCGTCGTACCGGGCCGCGACAAGGGGGTGGGGCTGCTGCGGCAGCACCTCGGCGAAGTGGCCGTGCCGCTGCGCGCGATCGCCGGGATCAGCCACGAGCCGGGGCGCAAGGCGGGCCGGCTGCGCCTGCGGCTGCGCGACGGGGCGGACCCGCTGCTCCAGGTGACGGGCGGCCGGCTGCCGGAGTCCTCGGACCCGTACCGGCTGACGGTGGAGGCGGACCGCACCGGGGTCGCGGAGTACTTCGTGGACGAGGTCCGCCACGCGCTGCTGCTGGACCAGGTCGATCCCGGCCCCTGTGACGCGTACCTGCTGCCGGGCCCCTCCGTGCCGATCTCGGTCGGGGCGGGCGATGGCTCGGTGGTCTTCGACGGCGACCGGGTGCTGCTGGACTGGAACTGGACGACGGAAGAGGCGAAGCGTTCCGGCGGACCGCGCGAGTTCCGCGTCGCCGAGGTGCGGGCGGTGGAGTGGACGCCGTCGAGGGGGCTGGAGAACGGCTGGCTCCGCTTCACCCTGGCCGGGGCCACGGCGGTCGCCGCGCCCAAGTACGACCCGCACACGGTGGAGCTGTTCGGCTTCAAGAAGGACCCGCTGATGGCGCTGGTCGCGGCGGCCGTGGCGGTCCGGATGCCGCATCCGGCGGCGCCCGCCGCCGCGCGCGAGCCGGATCCCGCGCCCGCCCCGCCGGCGCTCGCGGACTCGGCGGCGGCCCTGGCGGGGGAGCCCGTCGACCACGACACGCTGCTGCGGCGCCTGCGCGAAGTGGGTGAGCTGCACCAGGCGGGCGTCCTGAACGCCGAGGAGTTCAGCGCGGCGAAGGCCGCCATTCTGGGCCGTTTCTAACGCCGCTTCTCACGCAGCTCCCCGCGCCGTTTTTCACCGACCCTGACCGGAATTTCCCCTTCCTCTGGTCCAGACCAGCGTGATCCTGCCCGATTCCGGGCAGGATCTTTGCGTTCCGGCGCACGGGACGTCAATATCTACGAGTGCTCGACCGCCGCCCGTCGCATGACGACCTCGTCGACCACCTGGTGCGCAGCACCGCGCTGCAGCGCGGGGAGGCCGCCCGGGTGGTGCTCGACGTGCTCGCGTACTTCGACGAGACGACGGAGGAGTTCGTCCGCCGCCGCCACCGCGAGCTGCAGTCCGGCGGCGCGGTGAACGCGGAGATCTTCGAGCGGATCGCGGCGGAACTGCCGCACCGCGCCGTGGCACCGCCGGAGCTCTCGCTCCGGCAGCTGCGCCGCATCGTCTACGGCTGAGACGGCCGGGCACACACCGAACTTCAGGAGGGGCAAAACCGTATGTGCGGAATCGTGGGTTACATCGGCAAGCGCGACGTGGCACCGCTGCTGCTGGAGGGTCTCCAGCGGCTGGAGTACCGGGGCTACGACTCGGCGGGCATCGTCGTCAACAGCCCGAAGTCCGCGGCCCTGAAGGTCGTCAAGGCCAAGGGTCGGGTCCGTGAGCTGGAGTCCCGCGTCCCCAAGCGCTTCGCCGGCACCACGGGCATCGCGCACACCCGCTGGGCCACCCACGGCGCGCCCAGCGACATCAACTCCCACCCGCACCTGGACGCCGACCAGAAGGTCGCCGTCGTCCACAACGGCATCGTCGACAACGCCGACGAGCTGCGCGCCAAGCTGACGGCGGACGGGGTCGTCTTCGTCTCCGAGACCGACACCGAAGTGCTCGTCCACCTGATCGCCCGCTCCCAGGCCGACTCCCTGGAGGAGAAGGTCCGCGAGGCGCTCAAGGTCGTCGAGGGCACCTACGGCATCGCCGTGATGCACGCCGACTTCGCCGACCGCATCGTCGTCGCCCGCAACGGCTCCCCGGTCGTCCTCGGCATCGGCGAGAAGGAGATGTTCGTCGCCTCCGACGTCGCCGCCCTCGTCGCCCACACCCGCCAGGTCGTCACCCTCGGCGACGGCGAGATGGCCACCCTCAAGGCCGACGACTTCCGTACCTACACCACCACCGGTACGAAGACCACCGCCACGCCCGAGACCGTGGAGTGGGAGGCCGCCTCCTACGACATGGGCGGCCACGACACGTACATGCACAAGGAGATCTCCGAGCAGCCCGACGCGGTCGACCGCGTGCTGCGCGGCCGGATCGACGACCGCTTCAACACCGTGCACCTGGGCGGCCTCAACCTGGACCCGCGCGAGGCGCGCGGCATCCGCCGGGTCAAGATCCTGGGCTGCGGCACCTCCTACCACGCCGGGCTCATCGGCGCGGGCCTGATCGAGAGCATGGCCCGGATCCCGGCCGACGCCGAGCCGGCCTCCGAGTTCCGCTACCGCAACCCGGTCGTGGACCCCGACACCCTGTACATCGCGGTCTCCCAGTCGGGTGAGACGTACGACGTCCTCGCGGCCGTCCAGGAGCTCAAGCGCAAGGGCGCCCGCGTCCTCGGCGTGGTCAACGTGGTCGGCTCCGCCATCGCCCGCGAGGCTGACGGCGGCGTGTACGTGCACGCCGGCCCGGAGGTCTGCGTCGTCTCCACCAAGTGCTTCACCAACACGGTGGTGGCCTTCGCCCTGCTCGCCGTGCACCTCGGCCGGATCCGGGACCTGTCGGTCACCGACGGCAAGCGGATCATCGAGGGCCTGCGCAAGCTGCCCGCGCAGATCCAGGAGATCCTGGCGGGCGAGGACGAGATCAAGAAGCTGGCGGCCGAGTACGCCGAGGCCAAGTCGATGATGTTCATCGGCCGGGTGCGCGGCTACCCGGTGGCGCTGGAGGCCTCCCTGAAGCTGAAGGAGATCTCCTACATCCACGCCGAGGCCTACCCGGCCTCCGAGCTCAAGCACGGCCCGCTCGCCCTCATCGAGCCGGCGATGCCGACGGTCGCGATCGTCCCGGACGACGACCTGCTGGAGAAGAACCGTGCGGCGCTGGAGGAGATCAAGGCCCGCAGCGGCCGCATCCTCGCGGTCGCCCACCGCGAGCAGGAGAAGGCCGACCACACCCTCCTCGTGCCCAAGAACGAGGACGAGCTGGACCCGATCCTGATGGGCATCCCGCTCCAGCTGCTGGCGTACCACACCGCCCTGGCGCTGGGCCGGGACATCGACAAGCCGCGCAACCTGGCGAAGTCCGTCACCGTCGAGTAGCCGCACCGCACGCGACGGCGGCCCCCGGGGGGATTTCCCCCGGGGGCCGCCGTTTTACGTACGCCCGGGCCTCAGCCCGCGACGGCCGCGCCCCGGCGGGAGGTCCTGCCGACGGTCATCGGCCAGTGCGCCAGTACGGCGGTGGCCCCGTACCAGGCCAGCAGCCCGGTGACCGCGGCGACCCAGCCGGCGATCTTGCCGATCACGCCGCTGTCGGCGAGGACGCCTATCGCGAGGAGCACCAGGGAGAGGGTGAGCAGGGCGTACACGCCCTGCCCGAACAGGCCGCCCGCCGCGCTCACCGTCAGGGACAGCGCGAGCAGGGCGAACAGGATGAGGAACAGCCCGGCCGCGTGCGCCGAAACCTTTCCGTCGGCGCCGTTGGCCCAGGTGAACCAGAAGGCGCCGAGGCCCGCGAACGCGGTCCCGTTGAAGCCGTTGCCGCCGCGGAATTCGAGGACTCCGAGGACGAACAGGGCCAGACCGCCCACGTACGTCGCGAGCGATACGGAGTCGGCCGCGGTCACACCGCTGAGGATGCCGGTGTGGCCGATACCGAACGCGAGAAGGGTGAGCCCCAGGGCGATGTTCCCCAGGGCCGAAGTCGAGGTGGTGCTTCCCGCAGAGACACCGTTGTCCACGGCGGGCTCCCTTCGATCTGCAGTTGTTTGCTGCGTCCCAGCAGCATTTATCTACCCTTTACAAGGGGGTTCACAACCGCACGAACGACGTACAGAGGGTTACGGAATGACAACGACGGGTCGCTGCGCCCGCTTGGCCAGCCGGCCCGCCACCGAACCGAAGATCCGCCCCACCAGGCCCTGCGTGGAGCCGACCACGATGGCGTCCGCCGAGTACTCCCGGCCGACCTCCTCCAGCTCGTGGCAGATGTCCCCGCCCCGCTCGACCAGGATCCACGGCACCTCGGACAGGTAGTCGGCGCACGCGAGCTCCAGCCCCAGCACCTCGGTGCGGTGGTCCGGCACGTCCACGAAGACGGGCGGCTCGCACCCGGCCCACACGGTGGTGGGCAGCCGGTTGGCCACATGCACGATGATCAGACCGGAACCGGAGCGCCGGGCCATGCCGATCGCGTACGCGAGGGCCCTCTCACTGGAAGTGGAGCCGTCGAAGCCCACCACCACGCCGTGCCGGAAGGCCGGGTCGCAGGGGAGGCGTGTCTGTTCCACCGCGCGCAGGTCGCTCGATACGGAATCGGCGAGTGGTTTGCGCTTGCGGTCCGCGGGTTCGGAGAATTCGTGACCGGCCATGGGTGTCTCGGCGGAGGGTCCTCGGGGAGGCGGCGGGGGCGGGAGCGTCGACGCGGGTGGGACGGCGCGGGTGCGGCGACGCGGGTTTGGCGACGCAGGGTGACGGAGCTCTGTCCGGGAAGCATCTTCCCAAGCCCTTACCCACCAGGGTACGGCGACACCCTTGTCCTGCACAGGGCATGCCGCCCTTGGAGAGCGTCCCAGGGAGCATGCCGGAGCGAGGGCGCCTTGGCAATGGCCGCTGTCCCCTACAGCCAGTGACGACGGGCCCGGGCGCCACTCGTGCGCGCAGTGACCGAGCCGCGTCCCGGGCCGTTGGACAGGCGTCCGACCGTCCAGGAAGAGCCCGCAGGGAGTACGCCGTGCCCGGTCATCCGGTTCACCCCGTCCAGCCCGTCCAGCCCGCTCCGCCGACGCGACCCGTCCCGCCCGCCCCCTCCCCCGCGCCGCACGCGCGCTCCGTACTTCACCCGTCCGTGCCATCCGCCGGACGGCCCCATGAGGACCCGGCGGGTGACGTGGTCCGCTGGGCCGCCTTCAGCTGCCTGCTCGTCCCGGTGGTCCTGGTCGTCTACGGGACCTCGTACGGCGGGGCCGCCGTGGCGACGCTGGGGCTGGCCGCCGTCACCGCCGCCTGCCGGGTGCTGCTGCGGCACTCGGAGCGGATGGAACGGGTCACCGCCCGGGTGCGCTCGGAGGAACCGCTTCCGACCGGGCACCGGGGCCGGCACTCCCGCGGCGGGGCCGGTTCGCACCGCGGTTGCCACGGTTCCCTCCCCCTGCCCCCTCACGACTGACCGGTTCGCACGTACACACCCGGTTGTTTTCAGCCAACTTCCCGACCCGGTGACCCCCTTGCCGGAATGTCCCCCCAACCCCCCTACCACCAGCGACGACACGGGCCGGGGGGCCTCGCGACCCTACGGGTACTGGCCATGGCCGGAGAGGAAGCTTCCCACCCGGGTAGCGGAGTGGAACGCTTCCTGATCGAATGCTTTTCGCCAAGTTGCCAAGTCGACATAGCGCTGCGTGCTGAACTTGTCACGCCGACACCACGGGACGCAGTAGATTCGATCATGTATTTACGGCGGGGGATCCACGTGCAAGGCCGAGGGGAAACGTGCAGGTGCGACCAGACCAAGGAGTCGCGACACCCAAGGGGGGCTTAGCGCCATGAGCCAGGATTCCACCGCCGCCGTCGTCGCCGACGCGGGCCGGAAGCTCGCGGGGCGTCGCCGCAGGGAGATCGTCGCGGTGCTGCTGTTCAGCGGCGGACCGATCTTCGAGAGTTCCATTCCACTTTCCGTGTTCGGCATCGACCGGCAGGACGCGGGAGTGCCACGCTACCGACTGCTCGTGTGCGCCGGGGAGGACGGTCCGCTGCGGACCACCGGCGGACTCGAACTGACCGCGCCGTACGGGCTGGAGGCGATCGCCCGGGCAGGCACGGTCGTCGTTCCCGCCTGGCGCTCCATCACCTCGCCGCCGCCGCCCGAGGCGCTCGACGCCCTGCGTCTGGCGCACGAGGAGGGGGCCCGGATCGTCGGCCTGTGCACGGGGGCGTTCGTACTCGCCGCCGCCGGGCTGCTGGACGGCCGGCCCGCGACGACGCACTGGATGTACGCGCCGACGCTGGCCAAGCGCTACCCGTCCGTCCACGTCGACCCGCGCGAGCTGTTCGTCGACGACGGCGACGTGCTGACGTCCGCCGGCACCGCGGCCGGAATCGACCTGTGCCTGCACATCGTGCGCACCGACCACGGCAGCGAGGCGGCCGGGGCCCTGGCCCGCAGGCTCGTCGTGCCGCCGCGCCGCACCGGCGGCCAGGAGCGCTACCTCGACCGGTCGCTGCCCGAGGAGATCGGCGCCGACCCGCTCGCCGAGGTCGTCGCCTGGGCGCTGGAGCACCTCCACGAGCAGTTCGACGTGGAAACGCTGGCCGCCCGCGCCTACATGAGCCGGCGCACCTTCGACCGTCGCTTCCGTTCGCTCACCGGCAGCGCGCCGTTGCAGTGGCTGATCACCCAGCGGGTGCTCCAGGCGCAGCGGCTGCTGGAGACCTCCGACTACTCGGTCGACGAGGTCGCCGGACGCTGCGGGTTCCGCTCCCCGGTCGCCCTGCGCGGCCACTTCCGGCGGCAGCTGGGGTCCTCCCCGGCCGCCTACCGCTCCGCCTACCGGGCGCGCCGGCCGCAGGCCGACGTCTCCCCGGTGAGCGAGCTGGCCGCCGGGCCGCTCCCGCACCAGCGGACGCCGCAGCCCCAGCGCGCGGCGGCGGCCCTGGCCGCCTCCGGTCCCAGCGTGACGGAGCTGTACGCCCCGGGCCGGGTGCTGCGCGAGCACGCGTAGCCGCCTCCCGGGCGCCGCTTGACGGAGGTCCCCCGCAGTGGTCGAGCACCACGGCGGGGGACCTTCGGCATAAGGTGGGGCGCATGAACGATCGCATGGTGTGGATCGACTGCGAGATGACCGGGCTCTCGTTGACGGACGACGCACTTATCGAGGTGGCCGCACTGGTCACCGACTCGGAGCTCAACGTGCTCGGCGAAGGCGTGGACATCGTGATCCGCCCGCCGGACGCGGCCCTGGAGACCATGCCCGACGTGGTGCGCGAGATGCACACCGCCTCCGGCCTGCTCGACGAACTGGCCGGCGGCACCACCCTGGCCGACGCCGAGGCGCAGGTCCTGGCGTACGTGCGCAAGCACGTCAAGGAGCCGCGCAAGGCGCCGCTGTGCGGCAACTCGGTCGGTACCGACCGGGGGTTCCTGCTGCGCGACATGGCCGCGCTGGAGGGCTACCTGCACTACCGGATCGTGGACGTGTCCTCGGTCAAGGAGCTGGCGCGCCGCTGGTACCCCCGGGCGTACTTCAACAGCCCGCCGAAGAGCGGCAACCACCGGGCGCTGGCGGACATCAAGGAGTCCATCGCCGAGCTGCGCTACTACCGTGAGGCGGTCTTCGTGCCGCAGCCCGGTCCCGACTCGGACACCGCCCGGACGATCGCCGCCAAGCACGTGGTGGCGGGCGAATAGCACCACCCGGAGACGGGCGCGGGAAAAGGGTGGAGCGAGCACCCTCCCGGACCCTGTACCCTTTTCTTCGGCCGGTCGTTCTGCGACCGGACATGGTGGGTGTAGCTCAGCTGGTAGAGCACCTGGTTGTGGTCCAGGTGGCCGCGGGTTCAAGTCCCGTCACTCACCCTGTGGGAAGGCCCCGGTACGCGAAAGCGAACCGGGGCCTTCCGCGTTCCCCGGCGCGCTGCTCCCCGCGGTCTGCTCACACCGCCGTGCTACGAGGACGCGCGGACCACCAGCCGCGTCCCGAGGACCACCGGCTCCTCCCCCGGCGCCCCGGGGCGGCCCGCGATGCGCCGCAGCAGCAGCCGGGCCATGGTCCGGCCCATCTCCTCGGCGGGCAGCCACACGCTGGTCAGCGGCGGATCGAGGTGCCGGGCCAGCGCGGAGTCGCCGAAGCCGACCACCGCCACGTCCTGCGGTACCCGGCGGCCGGCCGCGCGCAGCTCCCGCAGGGCTCCGGCCGCCAGCTCGTCCGAGGCGGCGAAGACGGCGTCCAGCGCGGGACGGCGCTCCAGCAGCTCGCGCACGGCCCGGCGGCCCGCCTCCCCGGTCGGCTCCCCGACCGCCACCAGCCCCTCGTCCACGGGCAGCCCGGCGGCGGCCAGGCCCTGCCGGTACCCCTCCAGCCGGCACCGCGCCCCGTACAGGTCGGGCGGCCCGCCGAGGGCGGCTATCGCCCGGCGGCCCCGCTCCACGAGGTGGCGTACGGCCCCTGCCGCGCCCGCCCGCTCGTCGCAGTCCACGCCCGGCAGCGCCTCACCGGCCGAGCGGCGCCCGCCGATCACCGCCGGGACACCGAGCCTGCCCGGCAGCTCCGGCAGCGGATCCCCGGCGCGCACCGCCAGCAGCAGCACCCCGTCGACCCGGTGCCCCGCCAGGTACCCCTCCAGACGGCGGCGCTCCCGCTCGCTCCCGGCCGGCGCGAGCACCAGCTGTACGTCGGCCTCGGCCAGGGCGGAGGCCACCCCCCGCACCACCCCGGCGACGGAGCCCCCGGGGAAGAAGGGCGCCTCGGGATCGGGGACCACCAGGGCCACGGCGTCGGTGCGGTTGGCGGCCAGCGCCCGGGCGGCCCGGTGGGGCACGTACCCCAGCTCGGCGACGGCGGCCTCGACGGCGGCCCGGGTGCGCGCGCTGACCCCGGGCGAGCCGTTGACCACGCGGGAGACGGTGCCCCGCCCGACTCCGGCCCTCAGGGCGACCGCCTCCAAGGTCGGCCGACCCCCACTGCGCCCGTGACCCTTCATGGCTGCCTCCCGGCTGCCGAATCTACTCCGCGGGAAGGGGCCGGAGCGCCTCGCGGAAGGCCCGGCCGCTACATCGGCGACATCTCCGCCGGCTCCTTCGCCAGGTCCTCGGCGTTCATCACGGGGGCCACCTCGACCTCGGCGTTGAACTGCAGCAGGAGGTCCTCGCACAGCGCCCGTACCTGCGTGCTCTCCTGGAGGTCGAAGACGATCCAGCAGGACCGGACCCCCTCGTGCAGCCCGAAGTAGGCGGCCTCCGGCCGGACCCTGTCCAGGAGCCTGCGCACCGCCCGGTCGAGGGCGCCCGTCTTGACGCCCTCGTTGGCGGCGGCGGTGTCCAGGTGCGCCCGGAGCATGACCCTCATGGTGACTCCTTCCGATGCCCCCGTCCCCATCCCACCCTCCGCGCGGCCCGGGGGCCTGGCAAGTCAGACCCCGGAGCCGGGGTCAGTGCCCCCGCCGCCTGCGCCGGCCGCGCCGGGCGGCCGCGCCCCGGCCGGCGCCGCCCCGGGCCCGGTCGTCGAGGGCGATCCACACCCGGACCTCGGTGCCGCCGAGGACGGAGCGGCCCAGCCGGACGTCGCCGCCGGTGGCTTCCGCGACCCGGCGCACGATGTCGAGGCCGAGCCCGGTCGAGCCGTCCCGGCCGCCGTCGTTGCCGCGCCGCAGGGCGGCGTCCGGGTCGGCGATGCCGGGGCCGGCGTCGGAGACGAGGACGATGACGGCGTCGCCCGCGTCGTGCACGTCCACCGCGAAGGGGGTGGCCTCGGGCGTGTGCCGGAAGACGTTGCCGAGCATGGCGTCGAGGGCCGCCGCGAGCTCGGGGCGGGGTACGGGGACCCGTACGGGCCGGGCCACGCCCGCGAGCCGGACCTCCCGGCCCTCGTCCTCGGCGAGCGCCGACCAGAAGGCCATCCGGTCGCGGATCACCTCGGAGGCGTCGCAGCCGGCGCCCGCGAAACCCTGCGTCACGGGGCGCTGTTCCCGGGCGGTACGGATGATCGTGTCGACCTCCCGCTCCAGTTGCTCCACCGCCGTCCGGGTGTGCTCGGCGGCCGGGCCGTCGCCGAGCGAGGCCGCGTTGAGCCGCAGCACGGTCAGCGGGGTGCGCAGCCGGTGCGAGAGGTCGGCGGCGAGTTCCCGTTCGTTGGCGAGGAGTTCCACGACCTGGTCGGCCATGGCGTTGAACGCGGCCGCCGCCGAGCGCAGTTCCTTCGGCCCGTCCTCCGCGACCCGGGCCCCGAGCCGCCCCTCCCCGAGCTGGTGGGCGGCGTCCGCGAGCCGTTCGGCGGGCCGGACGAGGCGGGCGCCGAGCCGGTCGGCGACCGCCACGGAGCCGATGACGAGCGCGAGCCCGACGCCGGCGAGGACCAGCCAGGCGGTGGTGACGCCGTTGCTGACCTCGCTCTCCGGGACCAGGATCTCGATGACGGCGATGTCCCCGGAGCCCAGGGCGGTGGGCTGGAGCAGCGCCGAGCCCCCGCCCGCCACGCGGGCCGTCGTCGCCCGGCCGAGCCGCCGGGTCTCGGCCACGGCCCGGGCGCCCGCCCAGCCCGCGCCGATGTCCACGGGGCCGGCGCCGCCGATGGCCGGGACGTGTACGGCCATCCGCCGGGCGGCGCCCATCTGCGTGGACTCGACGGCCTTGCGCAGCTGGCCGGGCTCGGTGGTGATGGACAGGGTCGGCCCCATGGTGGCGGCCTGGCGTTCGGCGTTGGAGAAGGCCCGGTCGCTGGCCATCTCCCGCACCACCAGCCCCAGCGGCACGGCGAAGGCCAGGACGACCATGCTGGTGACGGCGAGGCACACCTTGACCAGGGCCCATCTCAAAGCGGCGGCTCCAGTTTGACCCCGACCCCCCGCAGCGTGTGCAGGTAGCGCGGGCTGGCGGCGGTCTCGCCGAGCTTGCGGCGCAGCCAGGACAGGTGGACGTCGATGGTCTGGTCGTCCCCGTACGACTGCTGCCAGACCTCGGCGAGCAGCTCGCGCCGGGCCACGACCACGCCGGGCCGGCCGGCGAGGAAGGCCAGCAGGTCGAACTCGCGGCGGGTGAGGTCCAGGACGCGGCCGTCCAGTTCGGCCTGGCGGCGCAGCGGGTCGATGGCGAGTCCGCCCACGCGCAGGACGCGGGAGGGCGGTTCGGCGGCGACGGCCTGGGAGCGGCGCAGGACGGCGGCCATCCGCGCGGAGAGGTGTGCGACGGAGAAGGGTTTCGTCAGGTAGTCGTCGGCGCCGTCGTTGAGGAGGCGGACGATCTCGGCCTCGTCGTCGCGCGCGGTGGCGATGATGACCGGCACGTCGGTGATGCCGCGCAGCATCTTGAGCGCCTCGGAACCGTCGAGGTCGGGCAGGCCGAGGTCGAGGATGACCACGTCGAAACGGTGGTGGGCGACTTCGCGCAGGGCCTCCAGGGCCGTGCCGACGCTGCGCACGGTGTGGGAGGCCTCGGTCAGGTGCCGGATCAGGGCGGACCGTACGAACTGGTCGTCCTCGACCACGAGCACACTTGCCATGGCGGCACCGTAGTCCATTCGGGCGACCCCGGGAGGCGCCGGGACATCTCCGTGACGGGTGGTGCACCATGTCCCCTGATGCGACGAGGATGTGTACACGCCATGGCCTGGGTGCTGGCGACGGCCGCCGCCGTGACCCTGTCGTGGTGGGGCGTGCACACGGTCATGTCCGGTACGGCGTACGATCCCCCGCTCGCGGTCCCGCTGGTGATGCGGCCCCCCACGGCCCCGCCACTGTCGTCGTCCACGCGGGGCTCGCAGCCCCCGCCGTCCCCTGCGCCCTCCCCCTCCGCGTCGGAGCCGGCGTCCGCGCCCGCCGCCCCGTCGCCGCCGTCACCGTCCACCGAGCCGGAACCGGCGCCCCCGGCCGGCGGCCGGAGTCCGTACGGGGGGACGGACGGCGGCTCCGACGGCGGGCCGGGCACCGTCAAGGGCTACTCGGTCTCGGGCGGCCGGGTCGTCTTCGACCTCGGGCCCGCCTCGGCCGGGCTGGTCTCGGCGACCCCCGAGGGGGGCTGGCGGATGCAGGTGTGGAAGCAGGACTTCTGGATCCGGGTCACCTTCACCCGGGACGGCCGGGAGGTGTCGGTGTTCTGCACCTGGCACGACCACCCGCCGGTGGTGGAGGTCGTCGATCCCTGACGGACGGGCCCCGGCCTACCGGAACACCGACGGCGGCGGCTCCGGCGAGGCCACCGCCGAGGCGTCCACGACGGGGGCCGCCCCGCCCGTGAAGTCCGCCAGGGCCCGGCCGTGTTCGACCCGGCCGGGGTGCGGGTCGCTCGCCACCCGGCGGGTGAACTCCGCGACCGGCAGCTCCCGGTCGGCGGCGACGAGCACCGCGTTACCGAAACGTTTCCCCCGCCACACCACCGGATCCGCCGCCAGCGCCAGCTCCGCGAACCGGGAGGCGGCGGTGGCGACCTGGCCCCGCAGGTGGGCGAGCGGCGGACCGTCCGCGAGGTTGGCCACGAACCACCCGCCGGGCTTCAGCGCCCGGCGTACGTCGTCCAGGAACTCCCCGCTGGTCAGGTGGGCCGGGGTGCGCGCCCCGCCGAACACGTCCCCGATGACCAGGTCCGCCCAGCCGTCCGCCACCTTGGCCAGCCCGGCCCGCGCGTCCACCGCCCGTACGCGCACCCGCGCCTGCGGGTCCAGCGGCAGGTGTTCGCGTACGAAGGCCACCAGGGCGGCGTCGATCTCCACGATCTGCTGCGTGGAGCGGGGGCGGGAGGCGGCGGTGTAGCGGGCCAGGGTGAAGGCGCCGCCGCCCAGGTGCACCACGTTCAGGGGCTGCCGGGCGGGCGCGATCAGGTCGATCAGGTGGCCGATCCGGCGCTGGTACGAGAAGTCCAGGTGCCCGGGGTCGTCGAGGTCGACATGGGACTGCGGGGCCCCGTCGATCAGCAGGGTCCAGGCACGCGCCCGCTCCCGGTCGGGAGCCAGCTCGGCCAGCCCGCCGCCCACCTGCCCGGCGAGCGGCCCCGCGGCCTGCCCGGCGGCGCCGCGTCCGCCACCGCCCTGGCCGCCCTCGCCGCCGTCCTTGCCCCGGCCCTTGCCGCCCCTGCCCTTACCCTTGCCTGCCACGCCCCCCATTATGGCTGGTCAGCGGCTCACCGGCAGTTGTCGGCCGCCTCGATCAGCCGGGCGGCCTCGCCGAGCGCCGCCCGCAGCACCTCCGGGTCGGTGACCGGCTCCACGGCCTCGGGGGGCAGCAGCCAGCCGGTGCCGCCCGCCGTCGGGCAGGCGGCGTCGCCGAACCGGACGCCGCGCCCGTTGGTCTGCGTACAGGCGCTGCCGGGCAGGTCCCAGGCGTCGGCGGTCCCGGGCGGGACGAGGAAGCCGAGGGTGGCGCCGGAGCCGTCGTGGAGCACCGGGCCGACGCCGGGGGCGGCGAGACCGGCGCCGCGGCGGATGATGTCCACGGCCTCCAGGCCCTGCCGGGTGGGCACGGTCACCAGATCGGGGGCCGCGGCCGGCGTCACGGCCGGGGCCGGGAAGGGGACCGGGGCCGGCGGGGGCGTCGCGCCGGGTGCGGGCGCGGTGTTCGTTCCAGTGCTGTCCATGCCGGTCTCCACCAAGGGGAACCCCTCCTCGATCCGTATCCGCATGGGTTCAACGCGCGGGGGCGTCAACGGGTGCGGTGGCAAGACGCCGCAAAGGATGGCACTTCATGGCGGATCGCGGGTGAGATATCCCTTTTGTAGCCAAACACTGCGTGAACCGGCCTTCGCCGGCGGTACGTTCGTGCGCGCCGGAGCCGCGCTCCGGGGCGAGATCGACAGGGGTCAACCGGGATCACCTGAGATTGTCCAGAGAGGCCACGTCCATGGCGGCGTCCCCCCACTCACCCAACTCCTCCTTCCGGCGGCTGCGCGGGCAGCACTCCCCCGCCGAGTTCGCGGCCCTGGTGCGGCGGGCCGCACGCGAGATCGGCGAAACGGTTTCCTGCGACGCCCGTTACATCGGCCGGGTCGAGTCCGGGGAGATCCGCTGCCCCAACTACGCGTACGAGCGGGTCTTCCTCCACATGTTCCCCGGCCACACCCTGGCCGACCTGGGCTTCTCCTCGCGCGAGGCGGTACGCGGGCGGTCCGCGCAGCGCGCCCCGGCCGGGCCGGCCGGCTTCCCGCCCCCCGCCCACCCTTCCGACCGTTCCAAGGAGAGCGACGTGCTGCGTCGCGCGTTCATGGCGGGCGGCTCCGCGACCGTGGCGGCCGCGACGCTCAGCCTCACCCTGCTCGGCGACACCCGGCGGCTCCCCTCCCGCGCGGGCGAGGCGGAGGCCGCCGCCGTGGAGGACGCGGTACGCCAGATCCGGCTGCTGGACGACCGGCACGGGGCCGACTCCCTCTACCGGCGGGCGGCCGGGCCGCTGCGCACCGCCTACGCGCTGCTCGACGCGGGGGCCGCCCGCCAGTCCACCGAGGACCGGCTGCACGCGGGGGCCGGGGAACTGGCCGTCTCGGTGGGGTGGCTGGCGCACGACTCGGGCCGGTTCGAGGACGCCCGCTCGCACTACTCCGAGGCGCTGGCGACGGCCCGGGTGGCCGGGGACGCGGCCCTGGAGGCGCACGCGTTCAGCAACATGTCCTTCCTGGCCCGGGACCGCGGACGCCCGCGCGAGTCGGTACGGGCCGCGCAGGCGGGCCTGCGGGCGGCGCGCCCGCTGGGCTCCCCCCGGCTGCTGTCGCTGCTGGCGCTGCGGGAGGCGGGCGGCTGGTCGGGGCTGGCCGACCGCAGGGCCTGCGAGGAGGCGCTGGCGCGGGCGCACACGGAGTTCTCGCGGGGCCCCTCGCCGGCCGACCCGGAGTGGATGTCCTTCTTCGGCGAGGCCGAACTGGAATCGCTGGAGTCCCGGTGCTGGGCGGCGCTCGGGGAGTACGCGCGCGCGGCCCGGCACGCCCGGCGGGCGGCGGACCTCCAGGATCCGCACTTCGCGCGCAACGTGGCCCTCTACACGGCCGAGCTGGCGCAGGACCTGGCCCGTGCGGGCGCCCCCGACGAGGCCGCCTGGGCGGCCGGGCGGGTGCTGGACCTGCTCGCCGAGGTCCGGTCGACCCGGATCCGCTCGATGCTCGCGGGCACGGCCCAGACCCTGGTCCCCCACCAGCGCTCCCCCCGCGTGGGCGCCTTCCTGACCCGCCACGCCGAGGCCTGACCCCGGCCGGGCCGCCCCCGGCCGGGGGCGGCGGCGCCGTTGTCAGGCGTCCAGGTGGCCCGTGTCGTTCCAGCGCTCCAGGGCCGGGGCCCCGTACGCCCAGCCCAGGACGGACAGGGAGGTCGGGTCCAGGCGGATGCGGGCGCCGAAGGAGGCCTCGAAACCGAGCCAGCGGGCGGCCAGGGTGCGCAGGATGTGCCCGTGGGCGAAGACCAGGACATCGCGTTCCGCCGAGCGCGCCCAGCCGACGACCTCGTCCGCGCGCGCCGCGACGTCCGCGACGGACTCGCCGCCGGGGACCCCGTCGCGCCAGATCAGCCAGCCCGGCCGGACCGCCTGGATCTCGGCGGGGGTCATCCCCTCGTAGTCGCCGTAGTCCCACTCCATCAGGGTGTCCCAGGGCTCCGCCTGGAGCCCGAAGCCCGCCAGGTCGCAGCTCTCGCTCGCCCGGACCAGCGGGCTGGTGCGCACCTCCAGGCCGCGCAGGCCCGCCCAGGGCTCGCGGGCCAGCCGCTCGCCCAGCAGCTTCGCGCCCTGCCGGCCCTCCTCCAGCAGCGGCACGTCCGTGCGCCCGGTGTGCTTGCCCAGCCGGGACCACGCCGTCTGTCCGTGGCGGGCCAGCAGGATGCGGGGGGCCATAGGTGTTTCTCCCGGTCCGTGGGGGTTCGTCCGCGATGCGGCGGTTCCGTCGTCCGTCCATCATCCACGACGTGAACACAGGGCAACTCGGGGCGTCCGCCGAGCGTCCTACCCCTCATGACCAAATGGCCCGGACCCACGCGCTGGTGGGCGGAACTGCTGCTCCTCGGACTCCTCTACGGGGCGTACTCGGCCGGCCGGCTCCTCGCCCGGGGGGACGCGGCCCTCGCCGTGGACCACGGGCTGGCCGTCCTGCGCGTGGAGGAGTTCCTGGGCGTCGACTTCGAGAGACCCCTGAACCGGCTGTTCTCCCGCACCGGCCCGCTCGGCATAGCCGCCGACTTCGCCTACGCCTCCCTGCACTACCTGCTCACCCCGGCCGTGCTGGTGTGGCTCTACCGCCGGCGCCCCGCGCACTACCGCACCGCCCGCACCTGGCTGGTGGCCGCCACCCTCCTCGGCCTCGCCGGCTTCGCGCTGCTGCCCACCTGTCCGCCCCGGCTGCTCGACGCCCCGTACGGGTTCACGGACACGATGGCCCAGTACAGCGCCTACGGCTGGTGGGGCGGCGCGGCGAGCGCCCCGCGCGGGCTCGGCGCGCTGACCAACCAGTACGCGGCCATGCCGAGCCTGCACGTCGGCTGGGCCCTGTGGTGCGGGCTGCTGGTGTGGCGGCACGCGCGGCGGCCGCTGGTGCGGGGGCTGGGCCTGGCCTATCCCGCGCTCACCGCCGTCGTGGTGATGGGAACGGCCAACCACTACTTCCTCGACGCGGTCGCCGGGGCCGCCGTGATGGGCGCCGGGCTGCTGATCGCCCGCGCCCTCGCCGCCCGGCGGAGCGCCGCCGCCGGCCACCCCGGCGCCGTCGAGCAGGAACCTTTCGCCCCGGCGGCGGGAGCCGCGCCCGGCACACCACCGGCCCGTTTTCGCGGTACGTCCCCGATTGTCAGTGGCGGATGGGACACTTCCGCCCGTGAGCTCCTACCCGCCCGCCGCTCCCCCGCGGAAGACGACCCTGCGGCAGCGCCTCGCTGATCTGCGCGGCCCCGCCGTGCCGCCCCGGCCGCTCGACGCCCGGTCCCTCGCCGCGCTCGCGGCCAACCCCGGCTGCGGCAGACGGGCCCTGCTCGACGGCGCCGGGGTGGACAAGGGCGCGCTCGCGACGGCGCTGGGATCGCCGGCCGCCTTCGGGCAGTCGCAGTTCGCCATCGTCCGGGGCAACTCCTTCGAGGCCAAGGTCAAGGGCGACGGCGGGGCCGAGCTGCTGCGGCTCGCGCACGCCCGGCTGGGCGGTCCTGGCGAGCCGCCCGGACCGGACGCCCGGGTGCCCGACCTGACCGCCGCCGGGCCCGAGGGCCGGGCGGCCCGGACGGCGCTGGCCCTGCGGGAGGCGACCGCCGCCGGGGCGTGGACGCTGCTGGACCATCCGATGCTGGCCCTGGAGGTGGCGGGCACCCCCGCCTACCTGGAGCCCGACGCCGTCGTGGTGGACCCCGGCGGCCGGTGGACCGTGGTGGAGATCAAGTCGTTCCCGATGATCGACGGGGCCGCCGACTCCGCGAAGGTGGGCGCCGCCGCGCGGCAGGCCGCCGTCTACGTGCTGGCCCTGGAGCGGACCGCCGAGAAGGTGGCGGGCGCCGAGGTGGGCCACCGGGTGGTGCTCGTCTGCCCGAAGGACTTCTCCAACCTGCCCACCGCCGCGCTGGTCGACGTACGCCGGGAGCGGTCGGTGACCCGGCGCCAGCTGGAGCGGCTGACCCGGGTCGAGGAGCTGGCCGCGCGGCTGCCCGAGGGGCTGGGCTTCGACCCGGCCCGCAGCCCCGGGGAACTGGCCGAAGCCGTCTCCGCCGTCGGCGCGGCCTACGCCCCCGAGTGCCTGGCCGCCTGCGAGCTGGCCTTCCACTGCCGGGAGCGGGCCCGGGAGACCGGCGAGGTGACCGCGCTGGGCCGTTCCGTACGGGGCGAGCTCGGCGGGCTGGCCACCGTCGAGGCCGCCCTCGCGGCGGCCGGCGGCGCGGGCCCCGCCGACGATCCCACCGCGGCCGCGCTGCGGCAGGCGGCCCGGCTGCGCGCCGAGGCGCTGGAGCAGGCCCGCGCCGGGGCCGCCCCCGGGGAGGGCGCATGTCCCTGCTGACCACCGTGGCCCGGCTGCAGGCCGTCCGGGCGGGCCGGGCGCAGCCGCTGGCGACCGTACGGCACCGGCACCTGAGCGCGCGTCCGCTGGTCTTCGTACCCCTGACCACGGCGGGCGAGGCCGGGGCGCCGCTCGGGGCGATGGTGGGCACCGACCGGGCGGATCCGCGGATCCTGGTCATACCGCAGCCGCGTGACCGCGACCTGCGCTGGCAGTTCCTGGCGGAGCTGGCCCGCCAGGTCATGCCGTACGTCGACGGGTACGCGGACGCCGTCGAGCCCGCCGAGCGCACCGAGACCGATCCGGAGTCCGGCAAGCGCGTCAAGGTGGAGACCGAGCTGTGCGTGGACGCGCCGCAGCTGATCGTGCCGAGCCGGGCGGGCATCGAGTACGTCCGCCTGCTCGGGCGCTCGATGCGGTTCCGGCGGACCGCCGAGGAGGACCCGGAGAACCCCTACCCGGCGCCCGCCCAGGTGCCGCTGCTGGGCCGCTGGTTCACCCACCTCGGGGAGCGCGCGCGGGTGCCGGGCTCCTCGATGCTGCTGGCGGCGACCGACCTGCTGGGGCGGCACTGGGCCACCGGCCAGAGCACCCTGGAGGACCAGCACCTCGGCGCGCTGCTGGCCTGGATCACTCCCGAGGAAGGTGCGAGCGGCGCCGAGCGGGCGCTGCGCGCCGAACTCGGGCGCGACGGGCGGGGGCAGCTGCTGGTCCCGCCGGCCGGCCCGGCCACCGATCCGGCGTTCGACAACAAGCTGCTGGCCCCGGCGATCACCAGGTTCGACGCGGCCCGGGCGGCGGCCGGACCCCGCGGCGGCGAGGTGCCCGCGCAGGCCGGGGCGGCGGTCCGGGAGGCCGAACAGGAGGTCCGGCGGCTGGTCGTGGACCAGATGCGGGGCACCTGGGAGGCGGTGTGGCAGGCCCTGGACCTGCTGGACGCGCTGCCGCCCGGGGAGCACGTCGAGGAGCGCTGGACCCGCGACCGCTGGTCGTACACCGGCCACCGCGACCGGGTGCGCGCGGGCGAGCCCCCGCAGCCGCGCCGCGACGACGCGGTGACGGCGGCGCAGAAGCTGGCCACGCGCGAGACGGAGCAGGTGCGCCTGGACGCGCAGGAGGCGCTGGACGACCCGCTCGTCATGGCGGGCCGGCGCATGACGGGCGAGGCCTTCGCGGGCGAGGTCACCGAGGTGGTGATGGAGTGGACGCCGGCCAAGCGGCCCGCCCCGCGCCCCCTGGTGCTCCTGGCCACCGAGGACCGGCCGCAACTGGCGCACGGGGGCGGCCAGAAGGTGTTCCGTTCGCTGGACGGCCGGCCGCAGTCGGCCGAGTTCGTGCGGGTGGCCGAGGACGGGCAGCTGGTGCTGCGGCTGCTCGACAAGATGGGCCGCGGCCGGGAGCCCGAACCGGGCTCGGTGCCGGAGAAGGGCGACCGGCTGTGCTGGACGCTGTTCGAGCACGACGCGCGGGGCGGCCCGAAGCTGCCCGACCCCGAGAACACGCCCTGGACGCACGGCGGGCCGCCGGGCTCCGCCGCCGCCCACGCCCCGGCCGACGCCGTGACCGACGAGGACCTCCTGTGACGACCTTCGACCCGGGCGCGGCCGCCGCCCAGGCGACCGCCGCCATCCTGCGCGACACCCTGCACGGCACCGAGCGGGGCGTGGTGGTGGACTCCCCGCCCGGGGCCGGGAAGTCGACGCTGGTGGTGCGCGCGGCCCGGGAGCTCGCGGCGGCCGGGCGCCGGCTGATGGTGGTCGCGCAGACCAACGCGCAGGTCGACGACCTCGTGCTGCGGCTCGCCGCGAAGGACCCGGACCTCAGGATCGGCCGGCTGCACAGCAGCGACGCCGACGCCTTCGATCCGGCGCTGCGGGAGCTGCCGTCGGTCACCCTCTCGGCGAAGCCGGGCGACCTCGCGGAGCTGCCGGTCACCCTCTCGACGGCCGCGAAGTGGGCGTACGTGAAGAACGCCGAGCCGTGGGAGCACGCCATCGTCGACGAGGCGTACCAGATGCGCTCCGACGCGCTGCTGGCCGTGGCGGGGCTGTTCGAGCGGGCGCTGTTCGTGGGCGATCCGGGGCAGCTGGACCCCTTCAGCGTGGTGGGTGCCGAGCAGTGGGCCGGCCTGTCCTACGACCCGTCGGCCTCGGCGGTGTCGACCCTGCTGGCGCACAACCCGCAGCTGCCGCAGCACCGGCTGCCGGTGTCGTGGCGGCTCCCGGCGACGGCCGCGCCGCTGGTCTCGCGCGCCTTCTACCCGTACGCCCGGTTCCGCAGCGGTACGGGCCCCGGCGAGCGGCGGCTCGCGTACGGGGTCGCGGGCGACGGCTCGGGCCCCGACCGGGTGCTGGACGAGGCCGCCGAGGCGGGCTGGGGCCTGCTGGAGCTGCCCGCCCGGCACACCCCGCGCACGGATCCGGAGGCGGTACGGGCGGTGGCGCTGGTGGTCCGGCGGGCGCTGGACCGGGGCGCCGTGACGACCGACGAGCAGTCCCCGCGGCCGGCGCCGCTGACGCCGGCCCGGATCGCCGTGGGCACCGCCCACCGCGACCAGGCCGCCGCCATCCGCACGGCCCTGGCCGCGCTGGGCGTCGGCGGGGTCACGGTGGACACCGCGAACCGGCTCCAGGGCCGCGAGTACGACCTCACCGTGGTGCTGCACCCGCTGTCGGGCCGCCCCGACGCGACGGCGTTCCACCTGGAGACGGGCCGGCTGTGCGTGCTGGCCTCCCGCCACCGGCACGCCTGCGTGGTGGTGGCCCGGGCGGGCATAGCGGAACTCCTGGACGACCACCCGTCGACGGAACCGGTCCAGCTCGGCGTGACGGTGAAGTTCCCCGACGGCTGGGAGGCGAACCACTCGGTCCTGGCCCACCTGGCCGAACACCGGGTGGCGTGGCGGCCGTAGGGGCGCAGCGTCTCGCCGGCCTCCGCGAGGGGGGTCCGGCCGCTCCGGGGTGAGCACGCCGGAGGAGGTGCCGCCGTACGGATTCCCCGTGCGGCGGCGGCGCCGCACGTCGTGCGGCCTCCATCCCGGAGGGCCGGCCCCGCGCCCGGCCCCGGCGCCCGCCACGGGCCGGACGGCGTCTTCGCGGACCTCGCGGATCTCGCCGACCTCGCCGAGGAGCCCGCCACCGCGCGAGACCCCGGCCCCCTTGCGCGACGCTGGACAATGGAGGGTGGCCCGGAGGATTTCGTACGCGCAGCAGGAGGACACGCATGGCAGAGCCCGAGCGGACCGAGCGGAGGCTGCGGCCCGCGCCGCTGCTCTTCGAGCCCTCGGAGGCCGCCACGGACCCGGAGCACTTCTTCGACCTGGAATCGATCGAGGACCCGCGCGAGCTGCTGGCCCGCGCCACCGAGCTGACGCTGGCCTTCCGGGCCGCGCAGGACAGAGCGGTGGAGTTCCAGGCGCTGGCCGCGGCCCAGCTCGCGGATCCGCGCCGCTTCGACCGGCTCTCCGCGCAGGCCATCGCGGAGGCCGCCGAGTGGACCGAGGACTACGCGCGCAAGATGATCGAATTCGGTGAGGACCTCCAGCGCGGCCCGGCCCCCGACGCCTGACCCGGCACCATCCACACCACCCGCACCATGCCAGCGGGCTCCGCGCCTCCTCGCGCGGAGCCCGCTGGCATATGCGCGGCGCAACATACCCCAGCAGCGCCCCCCGTGTCCCGGTTTTCGGTAACTCGTGGGAACGGTCTCACTACGGCCGGTAGACCTTGGCATATGACGACACTGACGACGGCCACCGGCTGCCCCGCCCTCGACGGTCTCGACGCGCGCACCGCCCCCGCCACCGAGGTCACGCCGCAGGGCGCCGCCTGGCTGGCCTCGGCCTGCGCCCACCCGCGGAGCACCCTCGCGGCCTGGCAGGCCCGCCCGACCGCGCCCGCCGTGCTGCCCTGCGGGGTCGCCTTCGACGTCGTCAACGTTCCGCTCGTCCTGGGCCGCCGGATGCTGGACCTGCTGTGGGAGCGGGGGCCCGGTTCGGGACCGGCTGCCGTGCACCGCGGCCGGATGCTGCTCTTCGCCGCCCCCGGCACCGCCCAGCGGCTGCCGGCGCTGCTCGCCTGGGAGGAGTGGAGCCCGGCCGCGGCGGCCCCGCTCTGCCACGGCCACGGCGACGCCGTCACGGTGCCTCCGCTGCGGGCGGCCTCCGCCTCCGCACCCGGCCCCTCGCGCTGGCTGGTGGCCCCCGACGCCCGGCTGCCCTGGCTCCCCGGCCCGGACTCCCTGCTCTGGGCGTTCCTGCACGCCGCCCGCGGTCCGGTATCGATTTTTCCTTCGGACGGACCTGGTGCTAATGTCTACGACGTCAGCAGGCGCCGCTAGCTCAGTTGGTTAGAGCAGCTGACTCTTAATCAGCGGGTCCGGGGTTCGAGTCCCTGGCGGCGCACAGACGGGAAAGGACCCCCGCTCTTCGGAGCGGGGGTCCTTTTCGTCATGCGTCCGTCAGGTGGTGATCTTCACCGTGTACGCGCCGGACTGCGTGCGGTCCGCGACCTCGATCTTGATCCGCTCGCCCGGCACCGTATACGTCTCCCCGACCTCCAGCGGGGCGTCCGCCAGCTGCGGGTACACCGAGCGGTCCCAACAGGCCTCCGTCCGCGGGTGCCCGTCCAGCACCTCGATCGGACCGCCGCCCGAGGCCGCCTCGTTGCGGACCCGGTAGACCAGTACGCCCTCCGTACAGGTGTTCCCGTCGTTGCCGGAGGCGCCCCGGGCCTCGATGGCGATCGCGCTGCCGGGCCCGGTGCGGATCACCGCGAGCCGGGTGCCGCCCGTGCCGCCGCGCGGCGGGGCGTCCGAGAGCGGCTGGAGGGTGTGCAGGGTGGTGCCGGCGCGCACGCAGTCCACCTGGGCGGGGTCCAGCCAGCCCAGCTTCCACTTGTTCCAGCCGAACAGGTCCGGGGCCATGCCGAACTGGCTGCCCATGACGTCCCAGTCACCGACGAAGGTGTCCCAGTCGCCCTTGCCGTCCGTCGGCCGGTGGTAGAGGTCGGGCAGGTCGAAGACGTGCCCGGTCTCGTGGGCCAGCACGTTGCGGTCCGGCGGGTGGTGCTCGAAGACCGTCACGATCCGCCGCAGGTCCGTGCCGTCGGCCCGCAGGGGGTGCTCGAAGTTCACGACCTTGGTGGCGTCGGAGTCCACCCCCGGGGCGCTGGGGTCGGCGACGAAGTACACGACGTCGAACTTGCTGAAGTCCACCTGCGGATCGGCGGCCGCGACCGCGTCGCGCAGGTACGCCGCCCGGTTCTCGGGCGCCCAGTCGCGCTGTATGGCGTACGCGGTCGACGGGCGGGGCATCCGGATCCACCGCTCCTGCGGGTGCGGGACCAGCCGGAAGCGGCCGTAGGAGGCCCGGGCGAAGTAGTCGCTGGTGGCCGGGAAGTAGTCGGACGTCAGCTCCGCGGGGGCCACGGCGGGCTGGTGGTCGGGGAAGGAGAGGAAGACCAGCACCGCGTGCAGGGAGCGTTCCGGCTTGGGGTAGGCGCGGTTCCAGCTGTCCACGCCGAGGGAGTGGTGCGCGGCCGTACGGGTCAGCGCGCAGGGGCCGCCGGTCCGCGGGTCGGCCACCGCGGGTCCGGCGACGAGCGACATGGCGGCCATCGCCGTCATGGAGGTGAGCACCGCCGCGGTGCTTCGGATGCGGGAGCGGTCCACTCCCCCGGGTGTCTCCTGGCGCGGCACATCGACCTCCGGTGGTGGATTCGTACCCTCCCATCCACTTTGAGGCGATTGTCTTACTAATGCCCTGTTCCGCTGCCCCAGCCGAGTGAGCGGTGCGTCAAGTCGGCGACCCGCCGCCTTGACGCCCCTGTCTACAGAACGTCACGTGCGATCACGGGAGATCAGGGGAAGCCCCCGCCTGCTCACAGCCGCGCAGAAACGATCGCGCGGCGCGCCGCCGACGCTCCGTCAGCACGCCGTCCGCAGGGCGTCATCACGCCGACGGACCGCGCCCCGCACGGCGACGCCGCTGGATAGGGCCTCCCGGCAGCCTCTATGATCGGCACACTTTCCTGCACGGACACTCACGAACACTGCGGGAGCCAAGGGTGAGCGGAACCCCAGAAGGAACCGGTTCGGCGGCCGACCGCATCCGATCGGCCCTTACGGAGCGTCACCCAGCAGTGGCGGCCGTGCCGCGCGACTACCGGGCCGCCTTCGACGCGGCGCACCTCGCGATGGCGCTCGTCGGCCGTGACGGCGACGTCCTCGCCGCCAACCGGGCCCTCGCCGCGCTGCTCGGAGCCGAGCCGCGGGCCCTCGCCGGACGGCGCGCCGCCGACCTGGTGGACCTGGCGGCGGAGGCCCGTACCTGGCAGGCCTACCAGGAGGTGCTGCGCGGACGGCAGGCGCGGCTGCGCTGCACGCGGCGCCTCAAGCACCCCGACGGGCACTCGCTGTGGACCGAGGTCACGCTCGGGCCGGTGCCGGGCACCCAGGACGTCCTGCTGTCCGTCGCCGACATCAGCGACCGGCGCGACCTCCAGGCCCGGTTGCGGCACCTCCAGATGCACGACCCGGTGACCCGGCTGCCCAACCGGACGCTGTTCTTCGAACGGCTCTCCGCCGCCCTGGAGACACCGTCGTACGGGCAGGGCGGGACGGGCCGGATCGGCCTGTGCTACCTGGACCTCGACGGGTTCAAGGCCGTCAACGACACCCTGGGGCACCGGGTGGGCGACCGGCTGCTGACCGCCGTCGCGGCCCGGCTGACCCAGTGCGCCGACCAGTCCGGGTACGGGCGCACCGGCGGCCACCTCGTCGCCCGGCTCGGCGGCGACGAGTTCGCGCTGCTGGTCGAGGACTCCACCGGCACCGAGCAGCTCACCGACCTGGCGCGCAGCGTCCTGGCCGCCGTACAGGAGCCGTTCGACCTGGCCGGGCAGCGGCTGTCGGTCTCGGCGTCCATCGGCGTGGTGGAACGGGACGCCGCCGGCACCTCGGCGACCGGCCTGATGCAGGCGGCCGACACCACCCTGTACTGGGCCAAGGCCGACGGGAAGGCCCGCTGGACCCTCTTCGACCCCGAGCGCAACGCCCACCGCATGACCCGCCAGGCCCTGTCCTCGACGCTGCGGCCGGCCGTCGAACGGGGCGAGTTCGAGCTGGAGTACCAGCCGCTGGTGGACCTGGAGAGCGGGGCCGTGCGCGGGGTGGAGGCCCTGGTCCGCTGGAAGCACCCGCAGTTCGGCACGCTCACGCCGAATCGGTTCATCGGCATCGCCGAAGAGGACGGCTCCATCGTCCAGTTGGGCCGGTGGGTGCTGCGCACCGCCTGCCGCCAGGCGCGGCGCTGGCAGATCGAGCAGCCCAGCGACGCGCCGGTGTTCGTCTCGGTGAACGTGGCGGTGCGCCAGGTGTGGGACTCCGACCTCGTCGGGGACGTCGCGGAGATCCTCGCCGAGACCGGACTCGCCCCGCAGCTGCTCCAGCTGGAGCTGACGGAGTCCGCGGTGATGGGCTCCGCGGGCCGGCCGCTCCAGGCCCTCCAGGCGCTGAGCGACATGGGGGTGCGGATCGCGATCGACGACTTCGGCACCGGGTACTCGAACCTGGCCTACCTGAGCCGGCTCCCGGTCTCGGTGCTGAAGCTGGACGGCTCCTTCGTGCGGGGCTTCCGCTACGACGAGGGCGCCCACCCCAACCCGGCCGACGAGACCATCGTGGAGGCTCTGGTCCAGCTCGCGCACCGGCTCGGCCTGACCGTCACCGCCGAGTGCGTGGAGACCGCCGGGCAGGCCGCCCGGCTGCGCCGCGTCGGCTGCGACACCGGCCAGGGCTGGCTGTACTCCCGCGCGGTGGCCCCGGAGGCCATCGCCACGATGATCCGCCGGCAGAGCGCCCCGCGCGCCGACGGGCCCGCCCCGCACCCCCTCGTGTGAGGGGGGCGGGGCGGGCTCGCGCTCGGCGCGGGGTGGGGGGAGATCAGCAGGCGCCGAGGTCCTTCCAGACGCCCCACTGGCCCGTGGAGCCCGGCGTCTCGTTCTGCGTCCACCACTGGGCCTGCCACTTGTGGCCGTTGTACGCGACCTGGCTCCCGCCGGTGTAGACGGTGCCGGCGACGTAGGCCGGGAGCGCGCCGCATCCGGTGGTCGGAGGCGTGGTCGGAGGCGTGGTGGGCGGGGTGGTGGGAGGCGTCGTCGGAGGCGTCGTGGGCGGGGTGGTCGGCGGCTGCGTGGTGCCGCCGAGGGCGTCCGAGATCTGGTTCAGCAGGGTGGTCTTGTCGTCCAGGCCGAGCAGCGAGTACATCATCGCGCCGGCCAGGCCGCGCTGCTTGCCGTAGTCGACCCGGGCCTGGATCGACTTCTGGTTCAGGCCGGTGAAGAACTCGCCGTCCTTGTAGAAGTACGAGGCCTTGGCCTGGTCGTCCCAGTAGCTGGTCGCCGGGTTGTCGACGATCCCGCCGAGCTCCTTGTAGTTGGCGATGCCGGCCTGCTGGCTGGTGGGCCGGGCGCCGGAGGGGCCGGTCGCGGACTGGGCGAGGCCGTTCGCCGACCCGGCGGGGACGCCCTTCCAGCCGCGGTAGTAGAACTCGTAGCCCAGGGTGAGCTTGTTGGCGGGGAAGCCGCCGGTGATGCCGTACGCCGGGTTGCCGTCGATCCAGGAGTCGATCGCGTTGTCGACGCTGTACTTCTGGGTTCCGGGCGCGATCGGGTCGGTCGGGTCGCCGGCCGGGGAGTAGAGCGGGGACTGGTGGTACGTCGGCCCGTCGGCGTCCCAGGCGCCGTGCATGTCGTACGTCATGATGTTCGCGTAGTCGAGGTACGCGCCGATCTTGTCCGTCTCGATGTACTTGATCTTGTCCTGGCCGGCCGGGAGGGCCGCGGTGAGCAGGTACTTCTTGCCGCCGTTGGCCTGCCCGTAGGCGTCCAGCTGGTCGCGGAACTCCTTGAGCAGGAGGGTGAAGTTCTGCTTGTCCTCGGGGGCGTAGTGGTTGCCGAGGTGGCCGCCGGAGGAGCCGGGGTACTCCCAGTCGATGTCGATGCCGTCGAAGATCCCGGCGGCGCTGCCCTGGCCGCCGAAGCCGCCGTCGACGGGCAGGTTGCCCTTGATGTACTGGTCGATGCAGGAGGAGACCAGCTTCTTGCGGGAGGCGTCGGTCTTCGCCGCGTCGCTGAAGTACTTCGAGTACGTCCAGCCGCCGATCGATATGTTGATCTTCAGGTGGGGGTACTTGGCCTTCAGCTGCTTGAACTGGTTGAAGACGCCCACGATCGGCTGGTCCCACTTGTCGGCGACCCCGCTGACGCTGTCGGCCGCGCCGAAGGACTTCTGGTAGTCCGCGTACGAGTCGCCCGCACCGTCACCGGCGTTGGGGTTGTTGTCGTCGCCCGCCGCCTTGTTCGCCTCGAAACAGGTGAGGTTGGTGGGGTGGATGTTGCCGAACGAGTAATTGATGACGTCCAGCTTGCCCGCGATGCCGCGGGTGTCGAGGTGCTTGGGGTAGAACGCGCTGCCGTACACGCTCCACTGGTCGTAGTAGGCGATCTTCACGCCGCCGGCGCTCGCCGTGGTGGAGCTGTCGGCGGCCTGGGCGGTGCCCAGTCCCGCGAAGGTGGCCAGCGCTCCGGCTGCCAGCGCGGCCGTGGCGGCGGCCGCGATGAGGGGTTTACGGATGTGCATGAACTGCCTCCGGGGGGTGGGAGGGGAGAGCATCAGCTTCAGGTGAGAGAAGTGATAGCGATCACCCCGCGCCCCCGTCAATGGTTTGGACCAAACAAGGACTAGACCACTGCCGGGCCAAATCCGCTCGTCAGAGCGCTGGAGGCATAGGGAAAACCGCCCGCCACCCCGGGTGACGAGCGGTTTAAGGATGTCTTAGGTCATGCTCCGGCAAGATTTCGGCAACAAACCAGCCAAACCCCGTTCGCCCGCGCTCAAGCCGGAGTCGATGCCTCCGTGGGCATCCCGTACGCATCTGCGACGAGCCCGTACGAGCGCACCCGGGCGTCCCCGCCATGGGCGTTGGCGGTCAGCATCAGCTCGTCGGCGCCCGTCCGCCGCACCAGCGCGTCGAGCCCCGAGCGGACCTCGTCGGGGGTGCCGTGGACGATGTTGGCGAGCCAGCCGTCGACGAACTCCCGCTCCATCGGCGAGAAGGGGTACGCCGCCGCCTCCTCGGGCGTCGGCACCAGCCCCGGGCGGCCGCCGCGCAGCCGGAGCATCGACAGCGCGCCGGTCAGCACCTGCGCGCGGGCCCGCTCCTCGGTGTCGGCGGCGAGCGCCGAGACCCCGATGAGGGCGTAGGGCGCGTCCAGTACGGCGGAGGGCCGGAAGCTCTGGCGGTAGAGGTCGAGGGCGGGCAGGGTGCCGGCGGCCGAGAAGTGGTGGGCGTACGCGAAGGGCAGACCGAGCTCCCCCGCGAGGCGGGCGCTGAAGCCGGAGGAGCCGAGCAGCCAGATCGGCGGCCGGCCGGCGGGCCCCTGGACCGGTCCGGGCACGGCGTGCACGCGGGCGTACGGGTGCCCGTCCGGGAAGTCGTCGTCGAGGAAGCGGGTGAGCTCCGCGAGCTGGCGGGGGAAGCCGTCGGCGGCCTCTTCCAGCCGCCCGGCCCCGCGCAGCGCCGCAGCCGTACGGGGGTCGGTGCCCGGCGCGCGGCCGAGTCCGAGGTCGACGCGGCCGGGAGCGAGGGCCTCCAGGGTGCCGAACTGCTCCGCCACGGCCAGCGGGGCGTGGTTGGGCAGCATCACCCCGCCGGAGCCGAGCCGGATCCGCGAGGTGTGGGCGGCGAGGTGGGCCAGGATCACGGCCGGGGAGGAACTGGCCACCCCGGGCATGGAGTGGTGCTCGGCGACCCAGTGGCGGTGGAAGCCGCGGGACTCCGCGAGCCGGGCGATCTCCACGCTGGTGCGCAGGGCCGCGTGCGCGGTGCTGCCGCTGCCGACGGTGACCAGGTCGAGCACCGAGAGCGGTACCGGAGCCGTGCCCCGGACCGTGCCCCGGACGGCGCCGCCGGCCTCCGCGCGGGCAGCACCGGCGCCGGTCACCCCCGTGCCGCCGGTCTCCCCGCCGCCCGTGTGCCGGCCCGCATCCCCGGTGTCGCTCATCGCCGCTCCCGTCCCGTCGCGCTCATGTCCGTACGAGGAATTCGAACCGTGGGGAGGCTCCCGGCATTCCCGGCCCACCTTCCGAGGAGGTCATGTCTCTGGCATATGCCAAGCGGGTAGGCCCTGGCCGAGGGACGTGATTGAGCCATCAATCTTCCCAACAGGCACTGCCGCGGCGCCCCTTGGTGGCTATCGTGAAGGGGCAAGCGGTAACAACCTGGTAGGGGGAGACCGTGGCGCTGAAGCCCGAGCCGACCGCGCCGTTCCACTCGGTGCAGTACGCCCTGCGCGTACTCGAAACGATCTCGCGGCACACCGGCGGCGTGACCGACGCCCAGATCGCGCGCGAGACGGGCCTGCCCGCGGCCCACCTCACCCCGATGCTGCTCATGCTCCGCCGGGAGGGCTACGTCCTCCAGGTCTCCGACGGCGCCTACGCCATAGGCGACTCCCTGGTGCTGCTCGGCTCCGGCGCCGACCGGCAGCAGGCGCTCCAGGAGAAGCTCCAGGACACCCTCGCCCGGCTGCGGGATTCGGTCGGCGCGGCCGTGTACATCAGCCGGTACGTCGACGGTGAGGTCCGCATCACCCAGTTCGCGGACAGCCCGCGCACGCCGAAGGTCCACGAGTGGGTCGACTTCCGCTCGGCGGCCCACGCCAGCGCGGTCGGCAAGTGCCTGCTCACCCAGCTCGACCAGAACGGCCGCCGGGACCACCTCTCCCGGCACAAGATCGCCCGGCTCACCTCGAAGACGATCGTGAACGAACGGATCCTCTTCTCCCGGCTGGACAGCCAGCCGGCCACCGTTCCGGTGCTGGACCTCCAGGAGTACGCCGTCGGCACGGTCTGCGCGGCGGTGCCGATCACGGCCGGATCCGCCGTGGGCTGCCTGGCGCTGTCGATGCCGGTCGAGCACGCCCACCGGCTGCGGGCCGCCGCCGACGCGCTGAACCGCAAGGCCGCGCCGCTGCTGCTGTCGCTCGCGCTCTGAGGCCGGCCACGGCGGCGAAGGGGCCGGGAAACACTTCGGGCGGTTCCCGGTGTGACCGGAAACCGCCCGAAGGACAGGTGCGCCGCCAGGGACTCGAACCCCGGACCCGCTGATTAAGAGTCAGCTGCTCTAACCAACTGAGCTAGCGGCGCCTGCTGACAGAGAAAATACTACCTGCTCCCCGGGGGTGCTCAAAACCGCTGGCCGGGGGCGTGCGCGGGCGGGCGCTCAGCGTTCCAGGAGGTCCCGGCGGCCCTGGGCCCCGTACGCCGTCAGCAGCGCGGCCAGGTCGTCGGTGCCGAGCGGGCGGTAGCCGGCGGGGGTGCGGTGCCAGACCGGGTCGGGGCAGCGGAAGCCGGCCCGGCGCAGGGCGACGCGGTGGACCTTGTTCGTGGCGGTGACGGGCAGGGCGTCGAGGATCCGCAGGTAGCGCGGGGCCATCTTCGTACCGAGGTCCGGCTGGGCGGCGAGGAAGGCGGCGAAGGCCCCGGGGTCGAAGACGGCCCCTTCGCGCAGTGCCAGGGCGGCCATGACCTGGTCCCCGGCGACCTCGTCCGGCACCGCGTAGACGGCGACGGCGGAGGCCGCCTCCCAGCGGGCCAGGATGTTCTCGATCACGGCGGCGGCCAGGTTCTCGCTGTCGACCCGGAGCCGGTCGTCGGTGCGGCCCGCGAAGTAGAGGAAGCCCTCCGGGTCCCGGAAGAAGAGGTCGCCGGTCCAGTACCAGCCGTCGCGGGTGCGGGCGGCCTCGGCGTCGGGATTGCGCCAGTAGCCCTCGAAGAGGCTGCGGCCCCGGTTGACGAGTTCGCCGATGGCCTCATGGCCGTTGAGCAGGCGGCCCCGCGCGTCGAGGACGGCTGGCGGGCACTCGCGGCCGGTGTCCGGGTCGATGACGGCCAGGTCGTCGCCCGCTCCCGCCCGGCCGAGGGCCCCGGGCGGGGTGCCGGGGACGCGCTGGACGGAGGCGCCGCCCTCGGTGGCCCCGTAGCCCTCCACCAGGCGGACCCCGAAGCGCTCGGCGAAGCGGGCCGCGTCCACGGCGCCCGCCTCGGTGCCGAAGCCGAGGCGCAGGGGGTGCGCGCGGTCGTCGGGGCGGGGCCCGGTGGCGAGGAGGTACTGGACGGCCCGGCCGACGTAGGTGAAGTACGTCGCCCCGTAGGCCCGTACGTCGTCCAGGAAGGCGGAGGCGGAGAAGCGGGGGCGCAGGGCGACGGGGGCGCCGGCGCTGAGGGCGGGCAGCCAGTCGGCGATGACGGCGTTGCCGTGGAAGAGCGGCATGCAGATGTAGTGGACGTCGTCGGGGGTGAAGGAGAAGGAGCGGGCCAGGGAGTGGCCGGCGGCGGCGAGCCGGCCCTGGGTGCAGATCGCGGCCTTGGGGGCGCCGGTGGAGCCGGAGGTGAAGTAGAGGAGCAGCCGGCTGCCGGGGCCGGGCGGGCGGAGCGTCGCCTCGCCGGGGCGGGCGGTGGCGTAGGGGGCGAGGAGGGCCTCGTACGCCTCGGTGCCGGTGACGAGGATCCGTACGCCGGGCAGGTCGAGGCCGCGCAGCAGCGGCAGGTGGGCGGGCTCGGTGACCAGGATCCGGCAGTCGGTGTGCAGGATGTCGCGGGCGAGCTCGGGGCCGCGCCGGGTGGGGTTGATCCCGGCGACGGCGGCCCCGGCGAGGGCCGCCGCGCCGAGCCAGAACGGGAACTCGGGGGTGTTGTCGAGCAGCACCCCCACGTGCGGCTCCGCCCCCGGCGGCAGCAGGTCGGCGAGGAGCGCGGCGCGGGCGGCGCACTCCCGGGCGGTCCGGTGCCGGCTGAGCACGGTGACGCCGGTGGGGCCCCCGGCCCCGTACTTCAGGCCGGGCCGGTCGTCGCCCCACTGGCGCGCGATGAGCTCCGCGACGGTCTCGGGTGCGCCGGCGTCGGGCGCGGTCGTCGTCCGCATGCCGCCGGAGGTTAGCTGACGTTACGTCAGAACTGAACGTCGGAGCAGGAGTAGAAGGCCATCGGGGTGTCGTTGACGGTCCAGACGGCGAGGATCATGTGCCGGCCGGCCTTGCCGGCCGGCATGGCGCCGTGGTGGACCGTGGTCATGTCGGGGCGGCCGCCGTTGTAGGGGACGACGAGGAAGGGCTGGGGGTCGAGCGAGGCGCGGGTCAGCGGCTTGGTGGGGTCCCAGCCGTTCTTGGTGACGTAGTACTTGAAGTCCGTGGTGGAGTGGTTCGCGGTGAACTGCCAGCGGAAGTCGAAGCTCTGGCCGGAGGTGACGCGGGTGGCGGGCCAGGTGCCGCCGCGCGGGTCGTCGAGCTGCGCGAACTCGCTGTGGCCGCCGGAACATATCTGGCCGTCGGCGGGGCCGGCGGCCGGGAAGCCCTTGTAGCCCTCGACGCTCTGGGGCTCCCACTGGATGGGGCCGCAGTTGGCGACGGTCTTGTTGGCGCAGAGCTTCTGGCGGCTGATGGGGGTGTCGGTGTAGCCGTGGCCGCTGGCGGTGGGGGCGCTCAGCAGGGTGACACCGGCGAGGAGACCGAGGCCGAGGGCGGCGGCACCGGCCCGTCCGGGCCGGGCGGGCATGCGGAAGAGACGCATGATGCTCCTTGGACGTGGGGGGACGGATGGCGGAACGCGCGGGAGCCGTGCGCGGGTCGCGGGCGGGCTCGGGGCCCGGGGGCTCGCGGCCCGCGCGTGGGGATGGCTCCAGGTCTAGACCAAGTCCCACAGTATTGACGGGAGTTGGCCATGTCTATACCAATGAGGAAACGGGTGGTCCGGTCACAACCGGCCACCCGTTTACTCCGGTCCGCGCGCCGTCGGCTCGTCGGCGCTCCCGTCGGCGCTACTGGTCGCCGCGTCCGGTGTAGAAGGCGACGGTGAGGTCCTTCACCAGGGCCTTGCGCTCGTAGTCGTCGAGCTCGACGATCCCGCGCGAGGTGAGGCGGTGGACGGTGTCGTCGACGGCGTCGACGACGGAGGTCAGCACCGTGTCCCGGTGCTTGGCGTCGATCGCGGCGATCCGGCGGCGGCGCATCGCCTCCGCGACCTCGGGGGCGTACTCAATCCGGGTCGGCTGGGCCGAGAACACCTCGATGCCGACGGCCTCGGTCTCGGCCGCGAGCAGGCGGGTCAGCGCGTCGCCGACGGCCTCGGCGTCGCGCAGGGTCGGAGCGTCCTCGTGGAAGGCGTCGGCGGGGAGTTGGGAGAGCACCCGGGCCATGGCCGACTCGACCTGCTCGGCGAGGTATTCGGTGTGGTCCTCGACGGCCAGGGTCGCCCGGGCGGTGTCCCGGACCTGCCAGACGACCTGGACGACGACCTGGAGGGCGAGGCCGCCGGAGTCGACGGCGGGCATCGGCTCGCTGCGCCAGTGGCGCAGCCGTACGTCGACGCGCCGGCGCAGCAGCAGGGGGCTGATCCAGGTCAGGCCGGTACGGCGGACCGTGCCCCGGTAGCGGCCGAAGAGGGTGAGCACCCAGGCGTGGCCGGCCTTGGCGCGGCCGAGGCCGCCCAGTGCGAGGAGGGCGACGATCCCGAGGAAGGCGAGCGGGGGCCACTGGGTGGCGCGGAGCCCGTGGTAGGCGCGGGGCGCCAGGCCGAAGGCGGCCACCAGGGCGGCGGGGACGACCCCGGCCCGCAGGAGCACGGCCGCGCAGCCGGCGAGGGCGAGGCCGCCGACGGTCACGGCGGTCCAGCCGGGCAGCACCGGGCCGCGGTGCTCGCGGAGCCGGTCGTCCCCGCGGGGGACGCGGCGTCCGGCGGGGGGCCGGGCCGCCGGGCGGCGGTGGGCGGGGGGCTGGGGGCGGCCGGACCGTGCGGGCTGCGCGGGCTGGGGGTGGGCGAGGAAGGGGAGGTGGACCGGGACCTCCGTGACGGCCGTGCCGCGGGTGGCCGGCGGGGCGTGTGGGGGGCGCCGGTGGGGGATGTCCCGCGTGGCGTCCTCCGCCCGGGCGTCCATACCGCGGGCGACGGCCTGGGCGACGATCTCCGCGACCCCGGGGCCGGGCACGCCGGTCTCCACCTCCATCTCCGCCTCGGCCTCCGGTTCCGACTCGGTGCGGGCCGCCGGTACGTCGCCCCGCGCGGGCGCCCACTCGGCGTCGACCCACCGCCCGGGGCGGGGCGCGTCGGCGGGCTCGGCGGGGTGCGGGCAGGCCGCGCGGCCGGGAGCGGGGTCGGCGGGGTGGCCACCCGCCGCCTGCCCGGACCCGTCCGAGCCCCCGGAGTGCCCGGCCGGCACGACCGCCGGCACACCCCGCCCGGGGCCGGCCCCGTCCTCGGCGGCGGGGTACGCCGCCTGCCCGACCCCGGCCACCACCGGGCCGGTTGCCCCGGCCGAGCGGTCCTCCGGGCCGGGGCAGCCGGCCCACCCCGCTTCGGCGTACCCCGACTCGGCCCCGGCGGGGCGGTCGGCGCTCGCCACCTCCTCGTGCCGGATCGGGGAGCGGGTCCCCGCCTCGGCGGCGGGGGCCCAGGCGGGGCGGTCGGCGCGCGGCGCGGCGGCGTACCGGGGATCGGGCGTCACTGGCGACGCCGTCGCCTCCTGGGCGGAGGCCCGGCCGGCCGGGTGATCCGCCCGCACCGGGTCCGCGTACCCCGACTCGGGCCGCGCGCCGCGAGCGGCCGGGGTGAGAGCCGGGTAGGTCTCCGCCCGGGGAGCGGGCTCCTCAACCGGGTGGTCGGCGGGCACCGGGTCCGTGTATCCCGATTCGGTCCGGGGGCCGCTGGCCGCTGGGGCGGGGGTCGAGTGGTCGGCGTACCGGGGTTCCGTCCGGGGGTGGGGCGCCGCCGCCTTGGGAGCGGGCTCCCAGGCCGGCTGGTCGGCGCGCGCCGGATCCGTGTAGCCGGACTCGGTCCATGGGGCGCTTGCCGCCGGGGCGGGGGCCGGGAGGGACTCCGCGCGGGGAGCGGGCTCCCCGGCCAGGTGGCCGGCGGGCACCGGGTCCGCGTATCCCGATTCGGTCCGGGGGGCGCTTGCCGTCGGGGCCGGGGCCGGGTGGGTCTCCGCGCGGGGAGCGGGCTCCTCGGCCAGGTGGCCGGCGGGCACCGGGTCCGCGTATCCCGACTCGGCCCGGGCACCGCTTGCCGTCGCGGCGGAGGCCGGGTCGTCGGCGTACCGGGGTTCCGTCCGGGGGCCGGGGGCCGCCTCGGGGGCGGGGGGACAGGCCGGGTGGGCGGCGCGGGTCGCGCCGGCGTGCCCGGCCCCGGCCCCCGCCTCCGGGAACGCGGCCCGGGGCGGGTGGGCGGACCCGGCGGCGGGTGCCTGTGACGTCGGGGCCGGGGCGGCGTAGCCCGGGGCGGAGGGCGGGTGGAAGGTGCCCGTCGTGGTCGTGGTGCGGGTGGGGTGCATCGTTGCCTCCGTCATGCGAACAGCCGGCGCCAGGTTTCCGGGCCCGGGTAACCGTCGGCCGCCGCTCCGCGCCAGCCCTGCGCGCGCTGGAAGGCCTCGATGTTGCGGCGGTCGGCCTCGCTCCAGCGGGCCGCCGGGCCGGACGTGTAGTGCGTGCCGAAGCCCTTCTCCACCAGCCGCCGCCCCAGCGCGAGCACCGCCGGATGGGTCTGCCCCGGCCGGAAGACCCCCGGCCCCGGGTACGCGGGCACCCCGGCCGGTCCCGGGTGGCCGGCCCTGGTGGGCGGGATGTCGTTGCCCTGGCGCTGCACCAGCAGCCGCCACGTGTGCGGGCCCGGGACGCCGTCGGCCTCGGCCCCGGTCCAGCCCTGCGCCTGCTGGAACGCCTGCGTGGCCTTCCGGTCGGCGTCGCTCCACCTGGAGCTCGCGCCCTTGGGGTAGAACCGCAGGCCGCCACGTCCGATCAGCATCCTGCCGAGCTCGGCGACGTACGGGTTGTCGGCCCCCGGCCCGAACTTCGCGGCGCCCGGGAAGGCGGAGGTGATCGGCGGGCTCGCGGCCGGCGGCGCGGGGTCGTCGGGGACGATCCCGCCCGTCACGCCGTTGTACCGGTACGGGAGGTACTTGTCGGCGTTGTTCCAGTACCCGTAGGGCGTCGCCTGCTTGCGCGTCGTCGGCCGGGTCTGCTCGTAGGCGATGTAGTGCGTGTGCGTCGAGTCGACCCAGCCGCCGAAGAGGACCACGTGCGAGCCCTTGTTGGGGTCCGCCGGGTTGTGGAAGAGCAGCATGTCCCCCGGCAGCAGCTCCTCCTTCCTGATCCTGGTGGCGAAGGTGTCGAGGCTGCCGGTCCACTCGTTCGTACCGAGGTTCCAGGCCATGGAGACGTAGCCCGAGCAGTCCTGCCGGTATCCGTCCGTCCAGTACTCGGACATGCTGTACGGGACCTTCGCCTCCAGCCACAGCTTCGCCCGGTTGATGATCGTCGTGCGGTCGATACGCCGCACGAGCCCGGGCGCGCCGGGCGAACCCGGACGTCCGGTCGGGGGCCGGCCGTGCAGCGGGGCCCGGCCGCCCTGGGGGTTGCCCGGCGGGTCCAGGGCCACCGGCCCGGGACCGGGCACCGGCGTGGCCGCGGCGAGCGCGGCCGAGGCGCCGCCGCCGAGGACCACCCCGGCGGCGGTGGCCAGCACCAGCGCCCTGCGGGCTCCGCGCACGGCGCGGTGTCCGCCGTCGCGCAGCCCTATGGCCCGCCCGCGCGCGAGGGCGCGGCGGCGCTGCGCGCACCCCAGGCACACGCAGTCGCCCGCAGGCTCGTACTCCTCGAAGGCCGGCATCGGCATCGGTGTCGGCATCGGCACATGCACCGGAGGCTGCATCGTCATGCGGTCCGTCCACTCCCCTGCTCGTCCACTGGGCAGCCGCACACGTATCCGTCGGGGCATCAGATACGGCTCGGCCCAGACATATCGTGCACGACAAACCCCCCAAACATGGGTTAATCGGACAACGCGGGCGCGGCTGGTCACGAGCACCTCCGGGGGTGGGGTAGAGTTTTCCCTGTCACCAAGCGCCGCTAGCTCAGTTGGTTAGAGCAGCTGACTCTTAATCAGCGGGTCCGGGGTTCGAGTCCCTGGCGGCGCACAGACGAGAAGAAGTCCCCCGCGGCGAAAGCCGCGGGGGACTTCTTCGTTCCCGCCTACGCGCCGTTCCCGCCCTACGCGCCTACGCGCCGTACGCGCGCTGAGCCGATGCCGTCGGCGTGGCGCCGGCGCCCGTCAGGTAGGCCGCGACCACCACGTTCGCCGAGTACTGGTGGGCCGCCTTGTCGTAGGTGCCGCCGCAGGTGACCAGCCGCAGTTCGGCGCGCCCCCCGACCCGCGGCCCGTACGCCTTGTGCGGGTCGAAGCCCTTGCGCTCGTAGACCCGTACGTCCTCGACCGTGAACTCCGCGACCGTCCCGTCGGCCCGCGTCACGCGGATCTTCTCCCCCGGCCCCAGGGTGCTCAGGCCGAAGAACACCGCGGGCTTGGACTTCGTGTCCACATGGCCGACCATCACCGCGGTCCCGGCCGCGCCGGGCGCCGGGCCCGCGCCCCACCAGCCCACCGTGCCCGGCAGCTCGTACGGCGGCGGCTCGATCGCCCCGTCGCCGTCCAGCCCCCGCGCGATCACCGGGGCCGCCTGCACGCCCATCGCCGGTACGTCGATCCGCGCGGGCATCGCCGCGGAGAGCGGGGGGCGCGCGGCCGGGAGCCCCGGACCCACCGGCCCGCCGGCGCCGCCGACGGGTGACGCGGGCGGGACCTCGGTGATCCCCTTGCCCCACATCCACAGCAGGAGCACCAGCACCGACCAGGCGGTGAAGGTCAGCAGCCGGCCCCCGGCGGAGGCCTTGGCCTCGGTCATTCGCCGTTGCGGCGGCGGCGCAGGGTCAGGGCCCGGCCGGCCACCGCCAGGCTCGCGGCCGCGGCCAGCACGGCGCCGATCACGGTCTGGGAGAGCCCGGGGCCGTCCCCGCCGTGGCTCTTCTTGGTGGCCGCGGCGAGCTGGCCGCCCTCCGCGAGCCGGGTCGTCTCGGCCACCTGCGCGGCCATGCCGCCGCCGCCCGCGTGGACGGGCCAGACCGGGGAGTGGTGGGGGTCGGGGTGGTGGCCGCCGCGCTCCCGGACCTCGATGGAGCCCCGCAGGCCCTCGTCCTTGCCGCCGTCGTGACCCTCGCGGCCGCCGTCGCACTTCACCCGGATCTCGTGCCAGCCGGGCCGGGTGTGCGGGCTGATCGTCGTCTCGCCGTACAGGCTGCCGCGCTCCTCGCGGCCGGACCTCAGGTGCGCCTCGGAGGCGAAGACCGGGGACAGCGCGATCGCGCGGTCCCCGGAACAGCCGTGGACGCGGATCCTGACCCGCGCGCCTGGTTCGGCCGGGTTCGGGTCCGCCGAGACGCTGCCGCGGTCCCACTCGTTCGCGAGCGCGGCGGGGGCGGTCATGGCGGTGGACGCCGTCAGGGCGACGGCCACCCCGGCGACACGGAGTGCGGTCAGAGAACTGCGCATGGTGAACCTCCTCGTCAAGGAGATTCACGCGCGACGCGCCGCCCCGCATCCGGAGCGGCGCTCTCTTGGCCCGTAAGTGTCAGCCGTTCGCGCTAATGGCCGCCCGGACGGCACTAGACCAGGTCGACCAGATCGGCGATGGAGTTCACCGTCTTCGTCGGGCGGTACGGGAACTTCTCGGTGTCCTCCGTCGTCGTCAGACCGGTCAGGACGAGGAAGGTCTGCATGCCCGCCTCCAGGCCGGCCAGGACGTCGGTGTCCATCCGGTCGCCGATCATCGCGCTGCTCTCGGAGTGCGCGCCGATCGCGTTGAGGCCCGTACGCATCATCAGCGGGTTGGGCTTGCCCGCGAAGTACGGCTGCTTGCCGGTCGCCTTGGTGATCAGCGCGGCCACCGCGCCCGTGGCGGGGAGCGGGCCCTCGGTGGAGGGGCCGGTCTCGTCCGGGTTGGTGCAGATGAAGCGGGCGCCGCCGTTGATGAGGCGGACGGCCTTGGTCATGGCCTCGAAGCTGTAGGTGCGGGTCTCGCCGAGGACCACGTAGTCGGGTTCGTGGTCGGTCAGGATGTAGCCGATGTCGTGCAGGGCGGTGGTCAGGCCCGCCTCGCCGATGACGTAGGCCGTGCCGCCCGGGCGCTGGTCGTCGAGGAACTTGGCGGTGGCGAGCGCCGAGGTCCAGATGTTCTCGACGGGCACGTCCAGGCCCATCCGGCTGAGCCGGGCCTGGAGGTCGCGCGGGGTGTAGATGGAGTTGTTGGTCAGCACCAGGAAGGGCTTGCCGGATTCGCGCAGCCGCTTGATGAAGGCATCGGCTCCGGGAATGGGGGTGCCCTCGTGGATGAGGACCCCGTCCATGTCGGTGAGCCAGGATTCGATCGGCTTGCGCTCTGCCACGGGACTGTATCTCCGCTCTGCGGGAGGCCCTCTGACCTCGGACACCTCTGGTTCTCCCCCACCCTAGCGGCCGGGGGCCGTGGACGCGGAGGGCGTCCACGGCCCGGACTCGCCGGGGGGCGGGGGTCAGCTCAGGGTGACGTTGTCGACGGTCCAGTACCAGTTGTTGGTGCCGCTGTAGCGGAAGCGGACCTGGGCGGTGGTGGCGCCCGCCGGGACCTGGAGGGTGAGGGACTCGGCCTTGGCGACGGCGTCGGCGGTGTAGCTCTTCACGACGGTGGCGGGGCCGCCGTCGTAGGAGACGAGGACCTGGGCGGTCTGGCCCGTGTCGTGGCGGTAGTGCGTCTGGAAGGCGAGGGTGCGCGTGGTGGCGCCGGTGACCGGCCACTTGGGGGTGACGAGGGTGGAGTCGAAGGTGCCGGTGTGGCTCTTGTCGTCCCACTCGTCGGAGTCGGCGACGGCGAAGACGTCACGGGAGCGGACGTTCAGCTCGCGCCACTGGTCGCGCTGGGCCTGGCTCCAGAACTCGTCGGTGGCAAAGGCCCAGCCGGCCCACTCGGTGACGCCGCCGGTGCCCATTTTGGAGTTGTCGACGCTCCAGCCGGCGGGCGGGGTGTGCGTGAACCCCTTGGTGACGGCCGGGATACCGGTTTCGTCCACGCGGGCCTGGAGGTTCGGGCGCAGGGTGTCGAAGGGGTCGCTGTCGGGGGCGTTCAGCGGGACCCCGTCCAGGCCCGTGGTGGGGACGCCGACCTGCGCGAGGGCGGTGGCCGCCACGTCGACGAGCTTCACGTCGTCGCGCACCGAACCGGCGGGGATGCCCGCGCCCTTGGCGATGACGAAGGTGCCGCGCTCCTGGAGGGTGGAGCCGCCGTGGCCGCCGGCGTCGGTGTGGCCGTGGTCGGTGGTGACCAGGACCTTCCAGTTCTCCTGGGCGTAGGCGGGGCGGTTCTGGACGGCGGTGAGGAGCCGCCCGACCATCACGTCGACGCGGCCGATCGCGTCGAGGTACTGCTGGCTGGCGGCTCCGTAGGAGTGTCCGGCGCCGTCGACCTGGCCGAAGTAGACGAAGGCGGCGTCGGGGTTCTGGCCCTGGAGTTCGGCGGCGGCCGCGGTCGCGATCTTCGGGTCCTCGGTGCCGTAGCCGTCGCGGTCGCCCTTGAGGCCGAGGCGCTTGTCGACCTTCGCGGAGAAGACCGGGCCGCCCGCGTCGGCGGCGGCGAGGGGCTCCCAGTCGGCGGCCGCGTACGTGTTGAGGGCCGGCTTGGCGTTCTCGATGCGGGTCAGGAAGTCCGGGTACGCGGCGTAGTTCTTGCCGGTGAAGGTGTTGTCCTTCACGCCGTGCTTGTCGGGCCAGACGCCGGTGGCGATGGTGGACCAGCCGGGGCCGGAGGAGGTGGCGGCCATCGGGCTCGCGTAGAGGGTGCTGCGGGCGGTGAGGCCCTGGGCCATCAGCCCTTGGAGGTTCGGGGCGTCGGCGGCTTTGAGGCGGTCGAGGACCACGCCGTCGATCCCGATGACGAGAACCTTGTCGGTGGTGGCGGTGGCCCGGGGGGCGGTGGCCCGGGGGGCGGCGGTCGCGGTGTGGGCGCCGAGGGCGGTGGCGAGCAGGGCGGTGGCGGTGGCGGCCACGGCGAGGGTCCGTCCGGACAGGACAGGGGACACGTACTCCTCCAGGAGCAGGTGAGCCGGCAGGGGTGCGGTGCGGACGTGCGGTGGGGCGGCGGTGCGGCGGTGCCTGCGGTGCGGTCGCGCGGGCGTGCGGTGGGGCGGGCGTGCGGCGCGCGGGCGTGCGGTGGGGCGGGCGTACCGGGGGCTGGACCGGGGCGCCGAGAGCGCCCTCGGTCCAGACCCGTTATGCACTCGTCACTCTTCCGGACGGGGGTGACCGGAAGGTGTCGGGTCAGCTGCCGGTCGCCGACTTCCACGCGTCGACGTAGCCCGTGAGGTTCTTGTCGATGTCCGCCCAGTCCGGCTCGAAGACCTCGACGCCGCCCATGATCTTGGTCAGCTCGACGGCGTTGGCGTCGGTCGGCTTGACGTCCGTACGGGCCGGGAAGCCGCCGCCCACCTCGCTGACCAGCTTCTGGGCCTCCTCGGTGAGCAGGTAGTCGAGGAGCTTCTTGCCGTTCTCGGTGTGCGGGGCCTTCGCGACCAGGCCGGCCGCGTAGGGGAGGGCGAAGGTGGTGGGCTTGCCGCCGTCCTTCGCCGGGAACCAGATCCCGAGGTTGGGCATGGACTTGGACTGCGCGAAGTTCATCTGGACGTCGCCGTTGGCGACGAGCAGCTCGCCCTTGTCGGTCTTGGGCGCGAGCTTGCTGGTGGAGGAGGACGGGCCGACGTTGTTGGCCTGGAGCTTCTTCAGGTACTCCATCGCCGGCTCCTTGCCGCCGAAGTCGTGCATGGCCTTGATGAGCACGGCCGTGCCGTCGCCCGCGACGCCGGGGGTGGAGTACTGGAGCTTGCCCTTGTACTTGGCGTCGAGCAGCTCCTCCCAGGTCTTGGGGGCCTCGGTGAGCTCCTTCTTGTTGTAGACGAAGCCGAAGTAGTTGTTGACGACGGAAGTCCACTTGCCGTCGGCGGACTTGTCGGCGCCGTTGACCTTGTCCGAGCCCTGCGGCTTGTAGCTCTGGAGCAGGCCCTTGCCGTCCGCCTGCTGGATGAAGGGGGGCAGCGTGACGAGCACGTCGGCCTGCGTGTTGGTCTTCTCGCGGACGGCGCGCTGCACCATCTCGCCCGAGCCGCCCTCGACGTACTTGACCTCGATGCCGGTCTTCTTGGTGAAGTCGGCGAAGACCTTGTCGTACCAGCCGTCGCCCTTGTCGCTCTTGAGGCCGTCGGCGCTGTAGACGGTGACGGCCTTCTCGCCGCCCTGGGAGTCGGCGGACGAGGCGTCGCCGCCGCAGGCGGTGAGGGAGACGGCGAGGGCGAGGGTGCCGGCAGCGGCTGCGGTGGCGCGGAGGAGGAGCTTGCTGGGCATGGAACTTCCTTACGGGGAAAGGGAGTCAGCGGTAGGTGGCTCTGGTGCGGATGCGGGAGACGGCCAGCAGGACCAGCAGGGTGGTGGCCATCAGGACCACGGCGACGGCGGAGCCGCTGAAGAGCGAACCGCGGTCGGTGGCGGTGAAGATCCGGACCGGGAGGGGCATCCAGTCCGGCGGGTAGAGCATCATCGTGGCGCTCAGCTCGCCCATGGACAGGGCGAAGCAGAGTCCGGCGGCCGCGGTGAGGGACGGCAGCAGGAGCGGGAGCCTGATCCGCCACAGCACGTACGCGGGACGGGCGCCGAGGGAGGCCGCCGCCTGTTCGTACGCGGGGTCGAGACGGATGATGGCGGCCGAAACCGACTGGTAGGCGAACGCCGTGACAAGAACGGTGTGCGCCAGGATCACGATTGAGCTCGTGCCGTTGAGCAGCAGCGGGGGCTTGCTGAACGCGACCAGGACGGCGAGCCCGACGACGACGGACGGCACCGCGACCGGGAGCATGAACAGGGCGTCCAGGGACCGCTTGCCGCGCTTCCTCAGCCCCGCGGCGGCGAGCGCCGCCCAGCTGCCGACGGTGAGCGCGAGCAGGCTCGCGACCAGGGCGGTGACCAGCGAGGTGGTCAGGGCCTGGAGGGATTCCCCCCGGACGGCGGAGGCGTAGTTCGCGGTGGTCGGGCCGGAGGGGAAGGCGCCCGACCAGTGGGTGGAGAAGGACGCGGCCACCACGACGAGCAGCGGCAGGGCGAAGAGGGGCAGGAAGAGGACCGCGAACAGGCCCCAGGCGGCCCAGCGGCCGCTCTTGCTATGCACCAGCACGCTTGCCCACCACCCGGTAGAGGCCGAACAGGCCGACGGATATCGCGATGTTGACGACGGCGACCACGCAGGCGGCCGCGTAGTCGGATTCGAGGATGGCCTTGCCGTAGATGAGCATCGGGAGGGTCGTGACGTCCTTGGCTCCGGTGAACAGGACGATCCCGAACTCGTTCAGGCACATGACGAGGACGAGGCTGCCGCCGGCGGCGAGCGCCGGGAGGGCCTCGGGGAGGATCACCTGCCGGACGATCCGGGCGGGGCGGGCGCCGAGGCCGGCGGCCACTTCCAGCTGGGCGGTGTCCAGCTGGGAGAAGGCGGCGAGCAGCGGGCGCATCACGAAGGGGGTGAAGTAGGTGATCTCCGCGAGCAGGACGCCCCAGGGGGTGGTGAGGAAGCGGAAGGGGCCGTCGGCGAGACCGAAGACGTCGGTGGCGACGCCGTTGGCCATGCCGACCGTTCCGTAGAGGAAGAGGAGGGCGAGGGTGATGAGGAAGGAGGGGAAGGAGAGGAAGACGTCGATGAACTTGGCGACGGCCTTGGCCCCGGGGAAGGGCACGAACGCGATGATCAGCGCGAGGGTGAAGCCGAGGAGGAGGCAGCCGGCGGTGGCGCCGACGGCCAGCCAGACGGTGGTGCCGAGCGCTTCGCGGAAGGCGGTGGAGGCGAAGACGGAGGCGTACGCGTCGAAGGCGCCGCCGCCGTTCTCGGGGCTGAAGGACTGCCGGACGACCAGCGCGAGGGGGTAGAGGAACACCAGCGCGAGCACGGCCACCGGCGGCAGGGCCCAGACGCCGCGCGGCAGCGACCGGGACCTGGACCGGAACCCGGCCCCGGAGCGGGGCGGGCGCGGGGGTGCCTGCGGGGCGCCGCGGGGGTGGGGCGGGGAGGCCGGCGGGGCTCCCGGGGTTCCAGCGGCCGGGACCGGGAGCGGGGCCCGGGCCGGGGGCGCCGCGGCCGGGGGGTGGGGCGCCTCAGGCATCCGACACCCCGGCGGCCAGCAGCACCGCGTCGCGCGGCTCGAAGTGCAGGGTCACCTCGTCGCCCAGCGCCGGCGTCTCCCGCAGCTCGGGCAGGTCCGCCTTGACGCGGTGGCCGTCCACGTCCACGTACAGCCGGTGCGTCGAGCCCCGCCACTGCACCTCGGCGATCGTGCCGCGCAGCGCGTTCGGCCCGGCGCCGAGCCCGAGCAGGTGCGGGCGTACGCACAGGGTGGCGGCGGAGCCCGGCACCGCGCGGCCCGGGTCCAGGGCCAGCGGGCGGCCCGCGAAGACCGCCCCGCCGTCGGCCACGGTGACCGGCAGCAGGTTGGCGTTGCCGACGAACGACGCCGTGAACTCGGTGCGCGGCGCCCGGTAGAGCTGCTGCGGGGTGCCGCAGTCCTGGAGGCGGGCCCGGTCCATGACGGCGATCCGGTCGGCCAGGGTCAGTGCCTCGACCTGGTCGTGGGTGACGTACAGGATGGAGACGTCGGGCAGCTCCCGGTGCAGCCGGGCCAGTTCGGCCAGCATCCCGGAGCGCAGCTGGGCGTCGAGCGCGGAGAGGGGCTCGTCGAGCAGCAGCACCCCGGGGCGGATGGCGAGCGCGCGGGCGATGGCCACGCGCTGCTGCTGTCCGCCGGAGAGTTCGCGGGGGTAGCGGCGGGCGTAGGCACCCATCCCCGTCATCTCCAGCGCCTCGGCGACGCGGGCGGGGATCTCCGCCTTGGCGGCCTTCTGGGCGCGCAGGCCGAAGGCCACGTTGTCCGCGACCCGCATGTGCGGGAAGAGCGCGTACTGCTGGACGACCATGCCGATGCCGCGCTGGTGCGGGGGCAGGCCGGTGACGTCCCGGCCGCCGATCAGCACCCGGCCGGCGACGGGGCGCACGAAGCCGGCGACCGCGCGCAGCGCCGTGGTCTTGCCCGAGCCGGAGGGGCCCAGCAGCGCCATGACCTCGCCGGGCTCGACGGTCAGGTCGAGGGAGTCCAGGACGGTGGTGCCGTGGTAGGCGACCGAGACGGAGTCGAAGCGGATGCCGCTCACGCCGGCTCCGTCGCGGAGGCCGTCGCCGTCGCGGACGCCGTTTCCGTCGCCGTGAGGAGCTGAGGGAGTTCGGCGATCGAGCCGAGGACGTGGGTGGCGCCGTGCGCGTCGAGCGCGGCGCGGTCGTGGGCGCCGGTCAGGACGCCGGCCACGATGCCCGCTCCGGCGCGGCGCCCGCTGAGCATGTCGTACGCCGTGTCCCCGGTGACCGCCACGTCCCGTACGTCGGCCACCGCGCCGGTGCGCAGGAACGCCGCCAGCACCATGTCCGGGTAGGGGCGGCCGCGGCCGCCGGCGTCGGCGGGGCAGAGGGTGAGGTCGGCCAGGTCGCGCCAGCCGAGGGCGTCGAGGATGGCGTCCTGGGTGACGCGGGCGAAGCCGGTGGTCAGGACGACGGTGCGGCCGTCGGCGCGGAGCTTCTCGACGGCCTCCCGGGCTCCGGGAATCGGGGCGACGAGGCCGCCGTCGACGAGCTCCCCGTACGCCTGCTCGAAGGCGGAGTTGGCGCGCCGGGCGAGTTCCTCCGTACCGAAGAGGTGGCGGAAGACGGAGATCTTGGACTCGCCCATGGTGTCGCGTACGTACTGGAGCTTGGCGGCGTGGTCGGCGCTGCCGGGCTCGACGCCGAGCCGTTCGGCGGCGCGTTCGAAGGCGCGCTCGACGAGGCCGCCGTCGGCGACGGTGGTGCCGGCCATGTCGAGGACGATCAGCTGCTTCGTGGGGGGAATGCGGTCGGTCATGGTGTTCACCAGCCCAGTTCGTTCGCGGTGGTCTCGGCTATGGCGGGCGAGCAGGTCATGCCGCGCCCGCCGGGTCCGGTCACCAGCCAGACGCCGTCGCTCACCTGCTGACGGTGGACGACGCGGGTGGTGTCGGTGCACTGCGCGTACACGCCCGCCCAGCGGTGCCTGATCTTCGGCAGCGGGCGGCCCAGGAAGGCCTCGACCACCCCGGTGAGGTGCTCGTAGGGGTCTTCGAGGGTGTCGAACGCGAAGGGGTGCTCGTATTCGTGGGTGTCGCCGATGGTCAGTCCGCCGTCCAGGCGCTGCACCATCAGCAGCTGCATCTTGTGCGCGGCGGCGACCGGCGCCTGGGCCTGCGCGGCGTTGAGGGCGTCGAGGGCCGGGGAGGCGTAGGCGGGGTAGTAGCGGAAGCTGTCGGCGTCCGCGACGGAGGTGGTGAGCTGCTCGCCGAGCGGGGCGGTCTGCATCATCTGGAGGCGGACGCGGCGCACGGGCAGGTCGGGTACGAGTTCGCGGACCAGGCCGGACAGCCAGGCGCCGGTGGCGAGGACGACGGCGTCGCCGCGGTGGACGTCGCCGTGGTCGTCGCGGACGGCGCCGGGGCCGGTGACCTCGCGGACCTCGCGTCCGGGGAGGAAGGTGTAGCGGCCGGAGGCGCGGAGCGCCTCGCGCAGGTGGAGCTGGGCGGTGCGCGGTTCGACGGCCGCGTCGCGCTCGCACCACAGGGCGGCCTCGAAGGCGCCGCGCAGGGCCGGGTTGATCGCCCGGGCCTCGGCCGCGGTGACCAGTTCGTAGCCCCGGGCAGCGGCGTCCGGGCGGGCCACGGCCGCCTCGGCGACGGCGAGTTCGCGGGCGCCGCGGACGGGGGTGAGGGAGCCGATGGCGCGGAAGCCCAGGCCGGGCACCTCCGCGCCGATGCGCTCCCAGAGCTCGCGGGCCCGCAGGGCGGTGTCGAGCTCCTCGCCCCCGGCCCGGCCGCTGACCCAGATCTGGCCGAAATTGCGCAGTGACGCGCCGCGGGCCTCGGCTTCGCGCTCGATCTGGACGACCTCGTGGCCGCGTTGGACTGCTTGCCAGGCGTGCATGGTGCCGACCACGCCGCCTCCGACGACTATGACTCTCACCCGGCCCACGGTGGTCGCGGCCCGTGTCCCGGACGGGGCCGTCCGGCGACGGGCCGGTGAACAGCCCTCGACACTTGGCCTAGACCCGTTATCTTTCTGTGATGTCACGTCGCCCCTTTTCTGAGCTTTGGGAGGATGCGCGGTCCGCTATTCGGGCCGCAGACGGGTCGTGAAGCTGAACCGGTCCCCACGGTAAAGCGAACGCACCCGCTCCAGCGGCCGCCCGTCCTGATCCCGCGAGAAGCGGTGGATGAGCAGCATGGGCAGCGCCGGCGGGGTGCCGATCAGCAGGGCCTCGCGGGGCGTGGCCAGGACCGTCTCCAGCTTCTCGTCGGCGTCGCCGAAGGAGATGCCGAGGCGGTCGCGGAGGTATCCGTAGAAGGACGAGTCCGGCTGGAAATCGATGTCGAGGCGGGGCGCGCGGGAGACCCGTACGTACGTGCTCTCCAGCCCGACGCGCTCGTCGTCTGCGAGCAGCACGCGCTCCAGGTGCCAGACCGGCTCCCCCGGCTCGGCGCCGATGCCGCGGGCGAGGTCGGGCGGGCAGCCGAAGCGCTCCAGGCCGATCAGGCGACGGCCGGGGCGGCGGCCCTGGCGGCGTACGCCCTCGGTGTAGCTGGCGAGCGACAGGGGCTGCTCCAGCTTGGGGCCCGCGACGACGGTTCCGCGCCCGGAACGGCGCAGCCTGCCCTCCAGCAGCAGTTCCCGCAGGGCTTGGCGGACGGTCTCGCGGGACACCTCGTACCGCTCGGCGAGATCGCGCTCGGTGGGCAGGGCGCCGCCCTCGCCGAGTTCGTCGAGGAGGTCGGCGACCTGCGCCTTGACGGCGTAGTACTTGGGGATGCGGCCGTGCTCGGGGATCCCGGAGCGGACGGCGGAGCCGGGGCGGTGGGACGGGTACGGGGTCTGTTCTTGCACGGTCGGACTGTACGTGGGGGAGGTGTACGGGCGGGGGGCGAGGCGGGGCCGGGGCCGGACCGGGATTCGGGTCAGCGGGTGCGCAGGCGGCGGGCGGCGAGCAGCAGGGCGACGCCGGAGGCGAGGGCGGCCACGGCGCCGGCCCCGTAGGCCCACTCGCGGGGGCCGGTGTGCGCGAGGGAGCCGGACTCGGCGCTGCCGCCGTCCTCCTGCGGGCCTTCCACCGAGAACCGGTACCCGCCGGCCTCGCCGACCCAGTCGCCGTCCTCGCCTTGCGCGCCCTTGCGCTGTACGAGGGCGGCGTCGGCGAGGACCTCGCCGTGGGGGGCGTCGGGGGCGAAGGCCAGGCGCACCTTGACGGTGGCGGTGCCGCCGGCCGGTACGGAGAAGCCGGGGAAGGCGTCGCCGCCCTCGAAGACGGCGATGATCTCGTCGCGGTCGCTGCGTTCCAGGTTCACCGGGTGGGTGCCGCCGGGGGCGTCGAACTCCATCCGCAGGTCCTGGGGGCGCAGGGCGCGGTCGGTGTCCGTGAACACGATGACGGGGTGGATGGCCGTGCAGGTGGCGCCGGTGCTGTTGGTCAGGTCCAGCAGCCAGCTCTGCGGCTCGGCACCGACCCGGTAGACCGCCGGACCGCCGCGGATGCGGGCGCCGATGGGGAAGGCGGTGCTCTTGCCGTCGCCGCAGCTGGCCTGGATCCGGGAGGGCAGCGCGGGCGCGGGCCGGGCGGCGGGCCCGCCGCCGGCGTCGGCGGGGGCGCTGGCACCGGGGGCGCCGGTGCCGGGGGCGGCCTGCGCGGGGGAGGCGCCGGCGGCGAGGAGGGCGGCGGTGAGGGCAAGCGCCGTACGCAGGGGCGGTCGGTGTTGCTGTCGCAGTCGCAGTCGCTGTCCCATGGAAGACCTTCGCTGCTCGCCGAACGGAATGATGACGATGAGGGGGGAGGAGGCGGAAGAAGAAGATCGGACGAGGCGACAATCACCCCGGCCCTGCCCGCACCCTCCCACGCACGCACCCCCACCCCTCCGAAGCCGCGCCCACCCCTCGGGATTTACCCCCGATCGGCCCCGAAGTCCAACCCACCGCACCCCATCCCTCCCCACCGACGCTCGCGCCGCGAGGCCCGGGGCCTCGGCGCAGCAACGCACTCGCGGCACGCAGCCCCGGAAGCGCGGCGCAGTCGCGGCCAGCGGGCGCAACACCAGGCCCCCGCCGGCACCGCCGGACCGCCACTCCGCCCCCACTTGGCGCTGGAACACAGGTCTCGGGCGAAGCGCCAGGGGTCCCGCCACAGCCAGCACCAGCCGAGCGCAGCGCTACTTCCCCCCGCCGGGCATGGCCACTTCGCCCGCCACATCCAGCCCCGCCGGCGTTTGAGGCGCGGGGTCTGGGGCGGAGCCCCAGGAGCCTCGGCGCAGCCGCCACCAGCCGGGCGCAGCACCACACCCCCGGCCCGGCACGACCACCCAGCCGCCACATCCAGCCCCGCCGGCGTTTGCGGGGTGGACCCCAGGGGCGGCCCCGGCCGGGGTCAGGCGTGGCCGAACAAGGGGGCCAGTGCCAGCTCGGCGGCGCCCTGTGCGACTCCCGCCACCGCCCAGCCCACCACCACCGGCTCATCCGTCAGCGCCCGGGCCGCCAGTACCGCCCGGACCCCCGCCACGAACACCTCCGGATCCGCCGCCACCACCCGGCCCCCCAGCAGCACCCGGTCCACGTCCAGCAGCGCGACCAGGTTCGCGGCCCCCTCCCCCAGCAGCCGCGCGGCCCCCGCCAGGTCACCCCGGGCCACCGCCTCCAGGCAGAGCACCTCCAGGCAGCCCCGGCCCCCGCACCGGCACGGCGGCCCGTCCAGCCGGAGCACCTGGTGACCGAACTCCCCCGCCGCCGACCGCGCCCCCCGGTAGACCGCCCCGTCGAGCCGCAGCCCCGCCCCCAGCCCGGTCCCCACATGGAGGTACACGCACGAACCGGCCCCGCCCGGCCCCGCGGCCGCCGCGACCCCGGCGTTGGTGTCCTTGTCCAGCACCACCGGCAACCCCAGCCGCCCCTCCAGCACCTCCCGCAACGGGAACCCCTCCCAGCCCGGGAACCCCGTCACCCGCCCCAGCACCCCGCTCCGCCAGTCCAGCGGCCCCGGCGCGGCCACCCCGACCCCGAGCGGTGGTGTGGCCGGCCCGCGCGCGCAGACCCGTACGACCGCCGCGAGCACCGCCTCCACCACCAGGTCCGGGCCCGCCCCGAAGTCCAGCGGGCCGCGCCACGCCTCGGCGACGCCGCCCGCGAGGTCGACCCGTACCGCCTTCAGCTCGTCCCGGTCCAGCTGCACGCCCACCGCGTGCCCGGCTCCCGGCACCAGCCGCAGCAGCGTGCGCGGCTTGCCGCCGGTGGAGGCGCCGCGTCCGGCCTCGGCCACCAGCCCCTCCGCCGTGAGCCGCGCGGTGATCTTGCTGACGGCCTGCGGGGTGAGCCCCGTACGGGCCGCGAGCTCGGCGCGCCCGAGCCCGGGCGCGCCCGCCGCGCGCAGCAGGTCCAACAGCAGTGCCTCGTTGTACCCGCGCAGGACCGGCAGGTTCGCCCCGCCACGACCGCTCCCGTTGCCCCTGTTCACCCGCCCATTGTCCACCCTCCTTGCACTTGCGCAACGCTGTTGCCAAAGTGGAGTCATGAACACGGCTCCCATCTCCCCCACCGCTTCCGCCGACCCCGCCACCCCCACGAGCCCCCTCCGCGTCGCGCTCATCGGCTACGGACTCGCCGGCTCCGTCTTCCACGCCCCCCTCGTCTCCGCCACCGAGGGCCTCGTCCTCGACACGGTCGTCACCTCCAACCCCGGCCGCCAGGCCGAGGCCCGCGCCGCCTACCCGGACGTCCGCTTCGCCGCCTCCCCCGAGGAGCTGTGGGAGCGCGCGGCCGGTGGCGAGGACGCCCCCGGCCTCGTCGTCATCGCCTCCCCCAACAAGACCCACGTCCCGCTCGCCACCGCCGCGCTCACCGCCGGCCTCCCGGTCGTCGTGGACAAGCCCCTCGCCGCCACCGCCGCCGAGGCCCGCGAGCTCGCCGCCCTGGCCGACCGGACCGGCACCTTCCTCTCCGTCTTCCAGAACCGCCGCTGGGACAACGACTTCCTCACCCTGCGCCGCCTCCTCGCCGACGGCGAACTCGGCGACGTCCAGCGCTTCGAGTCCCGCTTCGAGCGCTGGCGCCCCCAGCTCAAGGGCGGCTGGCGCGAGTCCGGCGCCCCGGAGGAGATCGGCGGCCTGCTGTACGACCTCGGCAGCCACGTCGTGGACCAGGCGCTGGTGCTCTTCGGCCCGGCGGTACGGGTCTACGCGGAGGCAGACGTCCGCCGCCCCGGCGCCGAGGCCGACGACGACACCTTCATCGCGATCACCCACGCGAACGGCGTCCGCTCCCACCTCCACGTCAGCGCGACCACCGCCCAGCTCGGCCCGCGCTTCCGCGTCCTCGGCTCGCGGGCCGGCTACGTCAAGTACGGCCTCGACCCCCAGGAGGCCGCCCTGCGCGAGGGCCTGCGCCCGGACCGGGCCGACGGCGCGCTGTGGGGCGAGGAGCCGCCGCACCTGTGGGGGCGGCTCGGCTCCGGCGAATCCCCGCTGACGGGAGGCGGGATCCCGGTGCCGACGGAGCACGGGGACTACCCGGCGTATTACGCGGCCGTCGCGCGGGCCCTGCGTACGGGCGGCCCCGCGCCGGTGACCGCGTACGAGGCCGCCGACTGCCTGGCGGTTCTGGAAGCGGCGCGCCGCTCCTCGCGCGACGGGGTGACGGTCGACATCACCTGAGCCGGCCCGGCCCATCCGGCCCCACCGGCCGCACCGGAGGGGGAGCCGGCGGGCATGCCGAAGGGGCGGACCCGCCCCCCGACGGCCCCGCCCCTCTCCCCCCGCCCCCACTCCCCCCCCAGCTCAGCGGCAGCCGCGTTACGCGCCCTTGAACTCCTGGCGCTGGCGCCCGAGGCCCGCGATCTCCACCTCGACGACGTCACCGGCCCGCAGGAACGGCTTCGGCTCCGGCTGGCCCGCCGCCACCCCGGCCGGCGTGCCGGTGACGATCACGTCGCCCGCGTAGAGGGTCATGAAGTGGCTCAGGTACCGCACGACCTCGCCCACCGCGAAGATCTGGTCCGAGGTGTGCCCGTCCTGCCGGAGCTCCCCATTGACCCACAGCCGCACGTCCAGGACCTGCGGGTCCGGGACCTCGTCGGCGGTGACCAGCCACGGGCCGAGCGGGGTGAAGGTCTCGCAGTTCTTGCCCTTGTCCCAGGTGCCGCCGCGCTCCGTCTGGAAGGCGCGCTCCGTGACGTCGTTCGCGAGGACGTAGCCCCCGACGTGCGCGAGACCCTCCTCGGCGGAACCCAGGTAGCGGGCGGTGGCGCCGATGACGACGCCCAGCTCGGCCTCCCAGTCGGTCTTCACGCTGCCGCGCGGGATGAGCACGGTGTCGTCCGGGCCGACCACGGTGTCCGGGGACTTGAGGAAGACGATCGGCTCCGCCGGAGCCTCCGCGCCGACCTCGGCCGCGTGCCCGTGGTAGTTCAGCCCGATGCCCACGATCTTGCCGATCCGGCCGACCGGGGAGCCGACGCGCAGCCCCTCCGCGTCCAGCACCGGAAGCTCGCCGGCCGACGCGGCTTCGCGTACGCGAGACAGGACGGAGTCGTCGGCCAGCAGGGCGCCGTCCACATCCGTGATCAGGCCGGACAGGTCGCGCAGGGCCCCGTCCTGGTCGAGCAGCGCGGGGCGCTCCGCTCCGACGGGTCCGACACGCAGCAACTTCATGGACATTCTCCCGTGGTCGAGGGTGGTCGGCCCATGGGCATGCCCCGGGCCGGACGATGGGTTGCGGCCATCGGAGGATTGGTTGATCCTCCAAGATGCCCAACCAATCCGCAAGACCCTGTTCACAGACTGGAACGCGCCCCTCCAGCCGACTCCGGTTCCTCCCGCGCGGCCCGGTCCTTGCGGTGCTGGAGCCAGGCCCGCTCCGCGACCGACCACGCCGTGGTGGTCGCCAGGTACAGCCCGGCGGCCAGCGGCACCACGGCCGCCGTGATCAGCGTCCCGAACGACAGCAGGGGCAGTACGCCGCCCAGCTTGCGCATCGCCGCCTGCTGCTCGGCACTCAGCGCGGGCGCCCCCGCACCCGCCGCACCGGCCACACCGGCCACACCCGAGCCGGCCTTGCCCCCACGCGGCGCGCCCGCCCGCGCGACCGGCACCACCGGCACCACCGGCACCGCCGCGGCGGCCCGCCGCCCCCGGACCGCGCTCCACGCGGCCACCACCCCGACGGCCGCGAACAGCCCCAGGAACACCAGCCCCCGCGCCCCGAAGAGGCCGCCCTCCCCGAGGGCGTCCGCCCACCGGGACCCGAGCGGGGCGGCGAACAGCCGGTGCCCCAGCAGCTCGTTGGCGGCGCCGCCCACCTCGGAGGAGGAGAACGCCCGGTACATCACGAAGAACACCGGCAACTGCAACAGCGTCGGCAGGCAGCCGGCCACCGGCGTCGCACCACGGAACGCGGCACGGCTCAAGGGGTGCAGGGCGAGCCGTACGAGCACGGTGAACAGCACGATCGCGGCAGCGGTCGCGGACTCGGCCAGTACCGGCTGCAGGAGCCGGCCCAGCTCGGCAACAAGATGGGTGAAAACGGACACGCGGGCCCTCCGAGGGGTCTCGTCGAACGTCGAAAGAAGGTGCTTTTCGGCGCGACGACCCGCGAGGGGCGACGACAGTGATCAGTCAGCGGAAGGCGATACCGAGGGTGGTAATGGTGGCAGCGGTACGCCACCACACCGATCGGTACCCGAAGGAACTGCGCGCCCCTACGCGGCCGTCAGGACAGGCCGGCCTGGAGCCCTGGGCCGCGACCGGCCCGAGGCGTCGGGATCGCGCTGCGGCAGGAACGCCGTGCGCTGCTCGCGATCACGGATCGCGGTGCGTATGCGGTGCGGCGGCATGGACCGTACGACGGAGGCCGCCAGCGCGGCGGCCCCGACGGCGACGGCCGCGGCCAGCGCGACCACGGCGGCGGCGAGGCCGTTCTCCCCCGGCATCAGGCCGAGGAGCCCGCCGAACACCAGCAGGGCGGCGAGCAGTCCGCCCGCCCGCGAGGAGAGCAGGAAGGACAACAGGGAACGCGCGTCGGCTCGTCGAGCCATCCGGACCGCCCCCTCCCCCTTCTCGGAGTCCGCCGAGACGCGAACTCACGACCGATCCTAACGGGAGCCACTGACAACGGCCCCGCCCTCCCCCTCTTCTTCTTCCGCCCCCACCGGAACCGGATCGCGCGCCAGCACCTCCCCGTCCGCCCGCCCGTCCGACTCCCCCGGTCCCCACCGGCCCACGCTCCAGGACACCGCGAGCGCCACCGCCAGGTTCAGCACCAGCGCCACCATCCCCGCGTTCACCCCCCACACCGGGTCGTTCCCGGTGAACACGAGCCCGCAGACGGCTGCCACCCCCACGACGAGTCCGCCCACCGCCCCCGACACCCTCAATCCCCGCCACACCAGCCCCAGCAGCAGCATCGGCAACAGCTGCGCCATCCCCTCGTACGAGACGAGCGACAGCCGGACCAGCGTGTTGGGAGCGGCGTACGTCATCACCAGCGCCACCGACCCGGCGACGACCACGACGATCCGCGAGGCGGTCTTCTGCCGCTCCCCCGTACTCCAGCGCGGCACCAGCGACAGCACGCTGCGCCCCCACATCGTCCCGATGACCAGCATGAAGACCGCCATCGGCACGATCGACGACAGCGCGGCCGCCACCCCGATCACCCCCACTGCCCACGCCGGAAGCGAGTCGACCACCAGCTTGAACAACGCGAGGTTGGACTCGGCGCCCGCCAGCCCCGGCACCACGAACAGCGCCGCCATCCCCAGCAGCATCGGCACGAACAACAGCACGTTGTACGCGGGCAGCAGCACGGCGTTGCGGCGCAGCGTGTCGGCACTGCGCGCGCCGAGGTAGCCGGCCACGGTGGTCGGGAAGATGACGACGGTCAGCGCGTTGAGCACGGTCGTCGAGGCGAACCAGCCCACCCCCAGCCGCCCCTCGCCGCCCCCGCCCCCGCCGTGCCCGGGCAGCGTCAGCCACTGCGGCTTCTCGGCCGCGAGCCGGTCGAAGAGCTCCCCGTAACCGCCGAAGTAGTGGAACGGGACGTAACAGGCGAGGAACGCGAGCGTCCCGATGACCAGCACGTCCTTGAGCACCGACACCCAGGCGCTGCCCCGCAGCCCGCTCACCACCACGAAGCCGGTGGTCACCGCGAACGCGACGAAGTAGGCCCAGTGCAGCGACACCGCCCCGTAGGTCACCGTCGTGACGACGACGCCCATGCCAGTGATCTGCAGCTGGATGTACGGCAGCAGGAACACCGTCGCCAGCACCGCGACCGCCGCGCCCAGCCAGGGGCGGCCGTAGCGGTGGGCCACCATGTCGCTGATCCCGACGAGCCCGTGGCGGCGCGCGTAGTCCCACAGCATCGGCCCGACGACGTACCCGACCGCGTAGCCACAGGACATGTACGCGACGACGTACATCACCGGGGCCCCGTAGTCGTAGCCCCAGCCGGCCGCCCCGAGATAGCTGAAGCTGGTGTACCCCTCCCCCGCCATCAGCACCCAGATGAACACGGTCCCCAGCGAACGCCCGCCCACCGACCACTCGGCGAGCCCGCCGCCGCCCCCGCCGCGTCCGCGCACGGCGAGCAGCCCGAGCGCGACGGTCGCCACCATGAAGACGGCGAAGACGGACGTGGCCACCGCGGCGGCGCTCACCCGCGGCCCCCGGCCCGCCGGCCCGCGTCCCGCAGATCGGCGCGCCGCACCAGCCATACGGCGAGCGGCGTGACCAGCGTCGCCCCGATGAACCACACGAGCAGGAACGGCACTCCACCGACCCGCGGCTCCAGCCGGTTCACGACGGGCAGCGCCCCCGCGAACAGCACGAAGGGCACCCCCAGCCAGAGCAGTTGCGGACGCTTCACCCTTTTCGGACGCACCGCCCCACCCTAGGACGCCAGCGTTCCCCACACCACCAGGCGGTACTTGGAGGTGTACTCGGGCGTGCAGGTCGTCAGCGTGATGTACGCACCGGGCTCCGTGTACCCGGCGCCGGCCCGGACCGTACTGTGCGGCACGGGCGCGATCACCCCGGTGTCCCGTTCGGTGGTCTCGCTCAGCACCTTCCCCACCACGTACGTGTACCTCCGCCCCCGTACGTCGACCAGCAGCCGGTCGCCCGCCTTGAGGCGGTTGACGTACCGGAAGGGCTCCCCGTGGGTATTACGGTGCCCGGCCAGCGCGAAGTTCCCGGCCTCCCCGGGCTGCGCGGTCCCGGGGTAGTGCCCGGCGTACCCCTTGTCCAGCACGGCCCGCTTGTCGACCCCCTGCGCGACGGGCACGGTGATCCCGAGACTCGGCACCCGCAACACGGCGTACGCCTCCTCCCGCCCCGGCGACGGCACGCCCCCAGACCGCCCGGCACCACCGGCAGCCGGGGCCGCACCGCGCGCACTCTCGCCGCCACCGGGCACAGGCCCCGGCTCCGAACCCCCACCAGCACCCGCACCCGCACCCGCACCTGAATCTGGACCTAGCCCTGGCACTGGCCCTGAACCTGAACCTAAAACGGGGGTGTCATCAAAACCAAGGGGGGTGTCATCAGTCCGCCAAGCACTCTCCAGCCGGCTCACCTGCTCCCGGGCGGCGGCGACGGCCTGCCGGTTCGTCCACCACACCTGGTGCACCACCAGCAACGCCAGCACCACACCCACGCTGGTGATCACCTCGGCCCCCACCCACAGCAGCCGCACGACCCCGGCCCGGCGCCCCCGCCGGCCGCGCCCCTGAACCACCACCCGCACGCGATCCCGCACGGCCCGCACCTTAAGTCCTCCCCCCTCAACTGACCAGCGGCAGTACGGTGTGAACCATGCGCCCCGACACGCCTGCCGAGCACATCGCCGAAGCCGAGCGCCTCATCCGCACGGCGACCCGCTACCCCGAGGACCAGGAGCCCTTGCTCCTCCAGGCCGCGGCCCACCTCGAACTGGGCGACGCACGCGAGCGCGCGAGCACCCTGTACGACCAGCTCCTCGCCGCCGCGCCCGCCGACCCGCACCTGATCAAGGCCCTCCAGGCCGCGAACCTGTGGGAGTACGGCCACGAGGCCGAGGCCCGCGCCCTGATCTCCGGCATCCGCGCCGCCGCCCCCGCGGACCCGGCGCCCTGGGAGGTCATCGCGGAAGCCCTGGAAGCCCACGACGAGCTGGAAGCCTCACACGAGTGCTTCACCGAGGCGGCCACCCTCCTGACCTCGGAGGACACCCCCCTCACCCAGGCCACCACGGCCCTCCTCACGGGCCGCCACCGCGTACGCCGCCTGCTGGCCCTGCCCCACGACGACTGGGACATGGTCGCCGACACCCGCCACTCCGGCCCGATCCCGCTGGACGAGCTCCACGACCCGAAGCGCATCTGGGCCCTCGGCTCCGACGACCCCGCCGAGCTGCGCGCGGAGATCGCCCGGCTGCGCGCCGAGCTGGGCGACCGCCGGGCCGCCCTCTCGCGCCCGTTCCCGGTGGCGATCCTCCACTGGCCCCAGCGCGAGCTGGCGGAACTCGTCGCCTCCTATCCCACCCTGGCGGCGGAGTACCCCTCCCACGAGGCCCACCTCAACGCCACCGAGGCCTCCCTCCGCGCCCTGGCCGCCTCGGGCACCACCAACCTCGGCATCGTCACGGGCAACGTCCCCTCGTACGAAGCCTTCGCGGCCTCGGAGAAGACCTCCCCGGCCTCCCCCTCCCTCCTGGCCGAATACGCCACCACCCTGGCCGCCCGCGGCAAAGCCACCCCCTGGCCCCCCACCCCCACCACCCCCTGCTGGTGCACCTCAGGCAAGCCCTACCCGGAATGCCACGGCGACGCGTCCAGGACGGTCCACGGGTGAGCAGGGGCCGTCTAATCCTCCACGAGCCGGGCGAGGTATGTGCGAACACCGACGCGGACCAGCACATACTGCGCGCTCCTGCCGAGGACACGGAATTGCAGGCCGTCCTCAGCAGCATGCGCTCATACGACGTCGCAGGGCTGTACACGCGAGCGATCGCCAACGCGGTCGACTACGTCCTCGACGGTGCCAGGACCGGTCGGTACGACCTGCTGTCCCCGGAGGTCCACCCCGGCGAGAGAGCGTCGGTGGGAGCGAAGCTGGAGTACGAAGTACTCCGGGCCTTCAACCTCCCGAAGGACCCCCCGCTCGATACCCGGATCGCCGGCATACCCGTCGACCTCAAGGCCACCGTCGGCGCGAACTGGGCCATCCCGGCCGAGGCGCAGTGCCAGCTCTGCATCTGCACACAGATCCAGCTCGGCCGCAGCCGGCACCGGTCCTGGCTCGTGCGCGCACACCGCTCCTGGCTCTACCGCGGCACGGGGAACCGGGACGGGAAGCGGGGGCTCGCCGTTCACGCCCGTGAGCACTGGAGCGTGCCCCTGTACGACTGGACCCCGTTGCCGGTCAACCCGCTGACCCTCCTCACTCCGGACCAGGCTGGCCGCGTCCTCGCCAAGCGGCCGGGGCAGGAGCGCCGGTTCACGATGATGTTCAATTACCTTGAAGGTTTCGTGGTTCCGCGCAGCGTGATCGCCACCGTCGGTGCGGGCAATCACGACCCCCTGCGGCGAGCGCGCAACATCAGGAAGAACCTCGCCCGCGACGGTCTGACCTTGCTCTGTGGCAAGTTCCCCGAGCAGCGCGACCTGGCGGCAGCCCGCAAGATCACGCTTGGGCCGGAGGACTGGATCGCCTTGCGGACGGAGGGAGAGCGGGACGATGCCGGATGAGATCCTCTGGCAGCCCCCCGAGGGCTCCTGGGCGTCCTCCGCGGCCCGTCGGCGCAATATGCAGGCGATCCGGAGCCGCGACACGAAGCCGGAGCTCGTCATCAGGCGCCTCCTTCATGCCAAGGGGCTGCGCTACCGGATCGCTGCCCGGCCGCTGCCTGGTCTGCGCAGAACGGCTGACCTGGTCTTCCGGCCGACGAAGGTAGCGGTGTTCATCGACGGGTGCTACTGGCACGGCTGCCCGGAGCACTACGTTTCCCCGAAGACCAATCCCGGCTACTGGTCCGAGAAGGTGGCCCGGAACATGGCCAGGGACCGCGATACGGACCGGCAGCTGGAAGAAGCTGGCTGGCTCGTACTCCGGTTCTGGGAGCACGAGCAGTCAGACGTCTGCGCCGCGCGGGTCGTCGCCGCCGTTCAGGAACGCCGCGGGGACCCGCGGGTCCTGGGTGGCTAGAGCTCGTCCTCGGATCCGTCCAGCGGCTGGGGGCCGGCGGCCCGGAGCACCTCGGCGATGGCGTTGCCGACCGCGTGCGCGACCGGCGGCGGGAACGCGTTGCCGACCTGCCGGTACTGCGCCGTCTTGCCGGGGAGCCGGCCCTCCGACTGCTTGTCCCCCACGAAGTCCCACTCCGGCGGGAATCCCTGGATGATCGCCGCCTGCGTGACGGTCAGCATCGGGCCGTCCTCGCGGAACAGGTCCCTCTCCCAGCTCTCCTTCGTCACGCAGTCCTCGGGAGAGTTGGCCACACCGAGTGCGTTGACTCCCAGGCTGTTCCACGCGGCCTTGGCACGGCTGGGACCCAGGTCCGCTCCCCCGTGCTTCTTCGACCCGCCCACCAGGGTGGGGGCGATACCGGTCTTCTTCTCAAGCCACTGGTCCAGCCTGCGCTGGGCCCGGCTGCCCAGCTCGCCGCCCTGGTCGATGAAGGGCTGGTACCGCGCCCTCATCGTCGCCTCCAGGGCAGCGCGGACGGTCTGGACCTCCGCATCGGGCTTCGGCCACTGGAACGTCCGGCCGTCGAGAAGGCTTTTCTGGATGGCGACGAGGATGGCTCGGGGACGCAACTGCGGGACGCCGAAGTCGCTGGCCTCCAGAACCCGCCACCCGCAGACCTCATAACCGGCGCCCTCATAGGTTTCCCGCTCACCGGTTACGGGGTTCGTGGCTTCGCCGCCCTGCAGGCGCGCCACAACCCAGTCCCGGTAATCTTCGAACTTGGGGTCCTTGATGCCGCGGACGTTCTCGATCATCACGGCCTTGGGGCGGAGGTCGTCGACGAGTCTCAGCATCTGCGGGAACAGGTCGCGCTCGTCATCCTTTCCCAGCTGCTTGCCCGCGTGGGAGAACGGGGGACAGGGGACACCGCCCGCGAGGAGGTCGAGTTCCCCGGTTTTCAGCTGGCGACCGCCAAGATATCCGACCGGCTTTTCCAGCTGGACCATCGGCTTGAAATCATTGACATCACCTTCGATGATGTCGCAGTGCTCCCGCTCGAAATCCCAGCCGTCCCGCAGGGCGACGTTACGCCGCAGCGTGGCCGCGGCGTAGGCGTCGATCTCGACGAGGGCAAGGTGACGGAAGCCGGCCTGGTGGAGACCGATGGCTTGCCCCCCGGCTCCGGCGCAAATCTCAATCGAGGTCAGCGTGTGATCGCTGGCACCCATCGAGTCCTCCTGGTGTGGCAGATGCAGACAGGCCAGTGTCGCATCTGCCACCGACATCACGACTCACCCTCGGGCCCTTCGGCCCTCCGCGGCCCCTTGACGCCCGCAGTTCCCTCCCGGGTCACTCGGCCGGAGCGGCACCCACGTGCTCCAGGACCGCCCGGATGTCGGCTTCGTCCATGCCGCTCGCCACCGGCCGTTCCTCCTGCAGATCACCCAGCGCCCGCACCGACGGGTCATCCAGGATGCTCCCCATGAATTCCAGCTTTTCCGCGAGCCGGGCGGCGACGACCTCGTCGATCGTCTCGGTGGCCGCCAGCACCGTGACACGGGTCTCAGTGCCGGGTGCCAGCCCGAGCCGGTGGATGCGGTCGAGGCTCTGGAGGAAGCGGCCCGCCATGAAGTCCCGGTCGACGTAGACCGCGTCGTGGCACTCGTGGTGCAGGCTGATTCCCTCTCCCAGGGTCGCTGGATTGGAGATCAGGACATGGCAGTCCCGGTCCTCCCGGAAGCGGCGGAGCTGCTGCTCCCTGTCCGGCGTCCCGCCGTGAACCGCGGCCGGCCCGAATTCCCCCAGCAGCCCTTCCAGTGTGGTGATGCTGCGGACGAAGGTCGACCAGACCAGTGTTTTCCGTCCGGCGGCGGCATTGGCAGACACGATGTCCCGGACAACACGGTATTTCGGCGGAAGTTCGTGGTGGGAAAGATTCTGCAGCAGGGTATAAAGCGACTCACCATCCGGAATTTCCAGCGGTGGCACCTGAAAACTGACCGGCTCATGCCGCGTACTGCCCGCTACCAGCAACGCCGGGCTCGTGGCCGCCATGAGCAGCCGCAGCATCGCCTTCCCGAGCGAATCGAAATCATCGCGCGCCAGTTCCGCCCGCGCTGTATAGCGGCCCACCAGAGCGTCATAGATCTCCCGGTGCAGCCCCTCCAGCGGTACCGGCCTGATGACCGGCTGGAACGGCGGCAGCCCCAGCTCCTTCTTGGTCGTACGCGTGAAGAGGGGGCGCAGTACGGAGCTGGCATGCGCCAGGTCACCCCCGGCGACTGCCTGGGTCACCACCCGGCGGCCATGACCGGGCCAGACGAACGAAAGCAGGTTTTCGAGGTCACGCGCACCATTGGGGGCGGGCGTCCCCGTGAGGATCAGGCGGCGCCTGCTCAGCGGTCCGAGCGCCATGCAGGCGCTGCCGTAGATACCGTCCGCGCCCAGCTTCATCCTGTGCGCCTCGTCAAGGATCACCATGGAGGGGGCGGCGCGCAGCCACCCCGCGAGGCCGGGGAGGGCCCGGTCCAGCCGCTCGTAGTTGACGAGCAGGATCTCGGCGTGCGGGTCGGGCGCCTTGCCCATCACGCGGATCGCCGGGGCGTCGTAAAAGCAAGCGCGGCTCTCGTAGTCCCACGATTCATAGGCGGACTTGGGGCTCACGACGAGGAGGCGCTGTACCTCCCCCCGCTCCTTCATCGCCGCGTAGACCGCGAGGCCGACCCTGGTCTTTCCCGCGCCGGGCACGCTGAAGTTGGCTCCGTGCCGCATGGACAGCAGCCGCCCGATGTCCCGGCGCTGGAAGTCCGTCAGATCGGCTGACCAGTTGTGTCCCAGGGCAGCCAGCACGGCGGCCCCGTGCAGGCCGGCGCTGACTGCCGGTTCCTCCTCAAGCCGCGCAGCCGCCGTGTCCGCGTCGTCGAGGACTTCCCCGACCAGGGTGACGAGCTCCTGGTCCCATTCGACCGATTCGGGATGAGGCCATTGCGTGAGGACGTTGAGGCGGGTGAGGAAGTCATCGAGCGGTACCTCCACCATGAGCGGTCCACGCTGGCCGCCTAGGGGGAAACTGGACGCCAGCCGGGCAAGCTCGGCCCGGTAAGGCTCGGCAGCCCGGAGGTTCGCCTTCGTACGCGTGACGTCGAACGTCAGACGCAGCGACGGCACCGCCTGGTCACTCACGCCTCCTCCCGCTGCATGGCTTCGAGCAGCCAGGCCACGCCGTCGCCCGGTTCGCCGATGCTCCGGCCCGCCTCACGAGCGAGCTTCGACAGACTCGTCTTCAGGGCCAGTACCGCCTCGTCCAGAGCCTCCTCGTCCAGGCTGCGCGAGGCCCGGGCCAGCGACATGTCGGTCACGCACTGCTCGATGTCCTGGACCGCGTCGTAGAGGCGGTCCGGCGCCGCCTGCTTGCGCTTGCGCACGCGCGCGTCGCTGCCGGCGGGCTTCAGGGCTTCCTCCGCCGCCGCACGGGCCTGCTTCCAGACGTCCGCGGCTTCCTGGCGCTGTTCCTGGGAGACGGATCCGGTCGTACGTTCCACCGCCTTCGCCTGGAGCAGCACATCGGTCAGCGCCTTCGCCGCGGCCACCTGAGGGCTGTCGCCCCACGCGGGCCGGTTGAGGCCGGGGATCACGCCCGCGGTCTGGGCCGGCACCTGCTTGAGCTGTTCGGGCAGGTGGCGCTGGAGGTACCGGGTGCGGAAGTCGACATCCGCGAGACGTACGTCCGTCTTCGAGAAGTCCATCACGATCAGGGCGAGCCGGTTCTCCTTGAGCAGGTCAGCCTGGCCCGGATTCTGCTTGACCGTCTTGGCGAAAGCCCGGTGGAGTTCCCTCAGCTTCTCCTGAGCATCCTCGAAGTCCATCAGCTGGAGCTGGGCCGGGCCCCTCTTGGACCGGGCCACCAGGTCCCTCAGGCAGGACAGCACCCAGAGGTCCTGCTCGGCCGTGGCCGGCCGGATGCGGAAGTCCTTCGCGACATCCGCCACCAGCCGGCCGTTGGTCACCTGCTCATCGATGGTCAGCAGCCTGTTGATGTACGAGTACGGCCGGCGCGTGTCATGGCGCAGCTGCAGCGAGAGCTCTACGGCATTGACGTCCGCCCACGTGCACGTCTCCGGGAGAACGCCCACGCGGACGCTCTTCACGCCGAGTTCGCGCAGCGCCACCACCCGGGTGTTCCCGTTGACGAGAACGCCCTCGCGGGTAATGAGCCCGGGCTCGTTCTGCCGGTATTCCTTCAGGCTTTCCTTGAGCAGCTCGAAATCGGGGTCGCGCTTGCCCGGGTCCGACGGCAGGGCCTGGAGGAGGTGACGGAGGTAATCCTGGCTTTCGGTGCTCCAGCAGTCCGTGTCGAGCAGTTCGTCGCGCACGGAGTCGAACGTGCGCTGCGCGCGGATGCGGTGCGTCGACGGATTGAAGTAGACCTGGTCGATCGGCATATCGATGACCTGGACGATCTCCGGCTTGGTCCGCCACTCGATCGTCAGCGTTTCCTGCAGCCGGTCACCCGCGCTGGCCTCCTTGAGCCGCTGCTCGACCAGTTCCCGGTTCTCGGCGGCGAGGGGCGGCTGGCCGAAGTCCATGCTCACAGTGGTTTCTCCTCCAAGAGGGCGATGAGTACGTAGAACCGGAGGGCCGCTCCGTCGCGGCCCCCCGTCGAGATGGTGCTCAGACCTGCGCCTGGGCGAGAGCCTTCCGGACCTGCTCCCTGGACTCGGCCGGCAGCGTCTGGATATCAGCCCACAGACGCTCGACCAAGGCGAAGTCCCGCTCGCCCGAGTCCAGCCAGCTTCCCAGCATCTTCAGCTCCATCGCGCCGAGCTTCGTCACGCCGGCCAGGACGGTGTCCAGGCCGGCGGTCAGCTTCTTGCCGCCCACCCGGCAGCGGTTGCACTCCGCCACGGGCTCCACCTTGGTCGTTCCGTCGGGCTGCCGCACGGGGCGGCGGGCGATGTCGAGCTGCGCCGACTCGTAGGTGCCCGCGAACACAGCGCCCGGGACGATGCCGCACGACCGGCAGTAGTGACCGTCCTTCGCCAGCACCTCGCGGCGCTGCGTGTCCGTGTACGCCGTCGAGGGCAGCGTTCCCTTGCCCTGTTCCCAGACCGGCTCGCCGACCGAGACGAAGCGCTGTTCGTTCTGGCTGAGGCTGCTGTCCTCACGATTCGTATCGATCCGCCAGCCGTGGTCGCGGAGTTCGCGCACACGACGGTCGATCTGGCTCATGCCGGGGAACGCGCTGCGCAGCTCCTCCTTCGTGAAGACTTCCCCTTCCCCGACTTCGGTCAGCAGCCACAGCGCTGCCCGCCGCTTGGCGCCCAGCTTCGTGTCCGTCCACGACGGCAGCGCAGCCATGTGCAGTTCCCCTCTGTCAAGTCAGCCGAAAGCGCTGGCCTGGACCCGGGAATGCACCGCGGGAACTTTGGCCAGCACCTCAACCTTTGCCGATCAACGGGCGGGGAACCAGCGTGTGTCCGAATTCCCCGCAAGGTGAGAACACCTGCGGGATTCCGCTGAGAGCACCACACGGGCGAGACTTCGAAGTCTTGGATCTTCGTAACGAATGGAGCCGTGGTGCCCCAGGAATCGACGATGCCGGACCTGCGGTCTCCGGATCAGCGCCGCCTGGCCGCAGCTCTCCGCGCCGTCTGGGCGGCGACCGGCCGTTCCCAGCAGGCCATCGCCACGGCCGCCGGAATCTCCCCCGGCAACCTGTCGGACCACCTCAACGGCAGGCGCGTTCCCACAGAACCCCTGATGGAATGCTTTTACGAGGCTGCGCGGGCGGCGGCCGCAGCCCAGGGGAAAACCCTCCCGCACACCCTTGAGCGGCTGCGGGACTACCGGCAACGCGCCTCCGCACGACACTGCGTGTGCTGCACGACGGCCAGCTCCGGACAGGGAGCAGGCCGCGACGGGGCCGAAGCCACTGCCCGGCAGGCGCCGGCTTTCGCCGCCGCGTACCGCACCCGGCACAAGCGGCGCGCGCAGCGGAAGCGGGTTCTGGCGTTCCGGTCCGCTGAAGCGGCGGCCGCCGCGCAGGTGCCGGTCCCCCTCCTGGAAGGGGACCGGCACCCCGCAGAACACGCAGGAGCTTCCGCGTGGACAGAAGTGGAGACGGTGGCGCGGTACCTCTCCCAGAACAGGGAGCGTGACGCGGGCATCCTGCTCTGGCAGGCCGGTGCGACGATGACCGCCAGCCAGCTCCTGGACGTCGTCTCCTCCTGCCGGGACACGGGTCTCCACGAAGCCGCTGACGCCGTCCTCACCAGTGTCAGCGAACGCTCGGACAAGCAGGCCGTACTGAACATCACCGCGGCCTTCCAGCAGGCTGGCCGGCACGAGGACGTCAGGTACCTGCTGACGGTGTCCGCTCAGTAGCCGAAGGGCAGCGGCAGTTGTTGGTGGCCGCGGGCCAGGGCTGTGGGTGGGGTGGGGCGGGGGGTGGTGAGGGTGAGGAGGGCGCGGAGGGCGGCGATCACTTCCTTCGGGGTGTCGCGGATCATCGACGGGGTCGCGCTGACCACCAGGATGCCGTGGGACTCCAGGCGCAGGCGGCGGCGGAGGGTGGCGTGCCAGGCGTCGCGGGTGTAGTGGTACTCGGCCGAGTCGATCTCCAGGGCCACGCCCTCGTCGGGCCAGTAGGCGTCCGGGCTGGCCAGGAAGGTGCCGTCCGGGGTGTAGAGGCGGGCGTTCCACAGCGGGGTGGGGAGGTCCGTGGCGGTGAGGGTGTCGCGGGCGCGGGCTTCGGCGACCGAGCGGACCCCGGCGAGGAGTTCCGCCGCGGCCGTGCGGACTTCGGGGCGGGCCAGGAGGCGGGAGGCGCGGAGTTCGGCGTGCAGGTCGTGCGGGTGGCACCAGCCGGCCTGGACCACCTGGGCCAGTACCGAGCGGATCCGGTCGGGGTGGGCGGCCCGGGAGGCGAAGTCGGCGGCGGCGCGGACCGGCCGGGTGCTGGGGATGCCCGAGACGGTGATGGTGGCCGGCCAGCGGGTGGTGGTCAGGGGCCGGACCTGCGGGAGCGGCGTCAGCCGGCGGGGGGCGCGGATCAGGACGTCGGCGGGGACGGGCGGCGCGTCGCGGATGCCGAGGAGGGCGAGGGCGGCGGCGCCGGTGAGGGCGGCGCTCTCGCCGGAGAGCGGGTCGGCGGTGGGCTCGGCGGCGTACAGGACGGCGGCGAGGGCGCGTTGGCGGTGGTCCGGGGGGCCGGTCTGGAGGAGGTAGACCCGGGGCAGGAGGCGTTGCCAGGGGCCGCCCGGGCGGGTGCGGGAGGCGAGGGTGGCGGCGGGGACGCCGGCGGTGGTGGTGAGCTGGCGGCGGGTGGCGAGGCCGAGCTGCCGGCGGGCCACGGGTACGGGTGCCTTCGCTGTGATCATGGCCCCGGTATGCCCCGGGCGGGTCGTGGTCTACCTGTCGCGGTCCGGGTGATCGGGGGACAGGAAGACGACCACGCCGGTCTCGGTACCGGGCAGCGGGAGCACCTCGTGCCAGCCCAGGCGCCGGTACGTGGCCACCGTGTCGGTCGCGAGCCGTGAGGTCAGCAGCCAGGCGCGGTGCCGGGGGGCGTCGGCGGTGATCTCGGTGAGCAGGGTCCGGCCGGTGCCGTGGCCGCGCGCGTGGCCGCGTACGGCGAGCTCGTCTATCTCCAGGGCGCCGACCAGGAGTTCCCGTACGCGCGCCGGGCCGAGCTGGGCGGCGACCTGGGGGTAGGCGCGGTGCTTCGGGAAGGGGGCGGGGGTGAGCCAGGCGGTGGCGAAGCCGTCGATGCCGGTCGCGGACTGAGCGAAGGCGGTACGGAAACCAGGGCGGCGGACGTCCGTCTGGAGCCGGGCCGAGAAGCGGCGAATGGTTTCTTCGCCTTCGTTCCAGGGCGGGGCGGAGAAGACGTCCGCGTAGACGTCGGCCAGCTCGTCCGCGAGGTCGAGGACGGCCCGTCCGTAAGAGATCACGCTGTCGGCTCCCGGGGTGGTGGTGGGGGGGGTGGGTGTGGCGGTGGTGAGTTGCGGGGGTTTCTTCCTGGAAGACCGAATCTACGCCGTGGAGGTTCCCGGTCCAGGGGGTGCGCAGAAACGGCGAGTGTGCGACAAAACGGCGCCTCCGTGGCGGCGTCGGTCCGTGCCGCGGGCCGTGGGTGGGGCGTTGAGCAGCCCGTGGACAGACTGCTACGGGTGGCCGGCCCGTGCGCGCTCGCCTTTCTCCTCGTCCTCGGGGTCGTGGCGCTGCTGCCGCGCGGGGTGCGGGAGGCCGTGCCGGACGCGGTGATCGGCGGGGCCGTGCTGGTGCTCGGAGCGGTGGGGGTCCGGCGCGGGTCCAGGGGGCCGCGTTAGCCTCGTAGCCCGTAGGCGATTTTTCAGATCATCGGGCGTCGCGCCGGTGGGCGTGGCGGACGAGACGAGCTAGGAGTTTCGACATGGCGCGGGTACCGAGTTCCGTGGTGGCGGCGACCGGCCTGGTCGGCGGGTACGCCGCCGCGCGGTGGACCGGGAAGCGGCCGCTGGGCGGTGTCGTACTCGGCGCCGCCGGGCTCGTGGCCGGGCGGGAGTGGCACCGCCGGGGCGGCGCGCCGGCGGCGGCCGGGCTGGGCGCGCTCTACCTGGCGGGCTTCGCGGGGGCGCATCCGCTGGCGAAGAAGGTCGGCGCGTGGCCGGCGGTCATCGGCGCGGCGGGGGTCGTCGCGGCGGCCGCCTGGGCGGTATCCGACCGCGGCTGAGCCCGCCGGGGGGGCCGGTGCCGAGCCGGGCGGCACCCGCGGGCGCGCGAGCAGCCCGGGCGCCGCTGCGCGGGGCCTTTCCCCCACCCCGCCCCTTCCCGAAACCGGGGCTCCGCCCCGGCCCCCGCGCCTCAAACGCCGGCGAGGCTGAAAGATCGGGGCTCCGCCCGGGCTCGTACGGAGCCACCGGGCGTGGAATCGGCCCCGCCCGGCCGGCACCGGGCGCCCGGCACGGACTCGGCCCCGCCCGGCGCGGCGCGGGGCCACCGAGCCCGGAACCGTCCCCGCCCGGGCTCCTGCGGGGCCACCGGGCGCGGAACCGCCCCGCCTCAGCCCCCCAGCGCCCGCGACACCGTATAGATCAGGAGGCCCGCCAAGGCGCCGACCACCGTGCCGTTGATGCGGATGAACTGGAGGTCCCGGCCGATGTGGGCCTCGATCTTGCGGGAGGTGTGTTCCGCGTCCCAGCCCGCCACCGTGTCGGTGATCAGCGAGGTGATCTCCGTCCGGTACGTGGTGACCACGTAGACGACCGCGCCCTCGATCCAGCCCTCCAGCTTGTCCTGGAGCCGCCCGTCGGTCGCCAGCCGGGCGCCCAGGGACATCAGCGACGACCGCACCCGCAGCCGCAGCTCGCTCTGCTCGTCCTCCGCCGCCGAGATCACCATCGACCGTACGGCCGTCCAGGCCGAGGCGATCACGTCCTGCACCTCGCCCCGCGCCAGGACCTCCGACTTCAGCCGCTCCACCCGCGCCCGCGTCTCCGTATCCGACTGGAGGTCGGCCGCGAAGTCCGTCAGGAAGCGGTCCACCGCCCCGCGCGCCGGGTGCCCCGGCATGTCCCGCATCTCCGTCACGAAGCGGAGCAGTTCCTTGTACACCCGGTCGCCGATCTTGCGGTCGACGAAGCGCGGGGTCCAGCCGGGGGCGCCCCCCTGGACGGCGTCCATGACGGAGTCCCCGTGCGTGACGAGCCAGTCGTGGGCCTTCGCGCAGATCAGGTCGACGGCCCGGTGGTGGCCGCCGTCCGCGACGACCCGTTCCAGCGTCTTGCCGAGGCCCGGCGCGATCTCCGCCGCCTCCGCCCGCCGCGTGATCGCCTCACCCACGACGGCCTGGACGTCGGAGTCCCGCAGGACGGTCAGCGCCCCACGCAGCGCGGTGGCCAGCTCGGCGGTGACCCGGTCGGCGTGCGCGGGCTCGGCCAGCCAGGAGCCGAGGCGCCCGCCGATGCCGAGCGCCCGCAGCCGGGCGCGCACCACGTCGGAGGAGAGGAAGTTCTCGCCGACGAACTCCCCGAGCGAGATCCCGAGCTGGTCCTTCTTGGTCGGGATGATCGCGGTGTGCGGGATGGGCAGGCCCAGGGGCCGCCGGAACAGCGCGGTGACCGCGAACCAGTCCGCGAGAGCGCCGACCATGCCGGCCTCGGCGGCAGCCGCGACGTACCCGGCCCAGCCGCCCGCGCCCCACGCGTGCTCCGCGTACGTGGCCAGTACGTAGACCAGCGCGACCAGCGTCAGCAGACCCGTCGCGGTGGTCTTCATCCGGCGGACCCCGCGCCGCCGCTCCTCGTCGGCCGCGTTGAAGACGAACCCGCCGCGGGCGGGCGGGGGCGGCGCCGCGCGGGCCCCCGTACCCCCGGCCGACCGGCCCTCTCCGGGACCGTCGCCGGGGCCGTCGCCCTCGTCGCCGCGCTTCACGCCGTCCTCTTCACGCTGCTCTTCGCGCTGTCCACGTGCTCCTGCCTTCCCCCGGTGGCCGGTTTCGTCTGCATAGCATCCGACTCCCGGCGGCCCCGGGGAGTTCCCGGCACGCCGTAGCGGCTACAGCTCCTTGCGGGGCCGCCCGCCGTCCACCGGCTTCGAACCCTTCGGCGCCTTGGTGCGCACCTCGACCCCGCCCCAGAAGGCCAGCCCGTTCACGATCACCCGCGGCGCGCCCGGCCGCGGCGCGATCACGGTGCCGCTCTGGTCGAAGGCGCCCATGATGCCGATGCCCCGGACGTCGACCTCCACACCCGGCGGGACCGTGATCTGGATGCCGCCCATGATGGCGACGCAGGTGATGACCACCTCGCGCTGCGCGAAGTCCGCCTCGCGCAGGTCGAGCTCGCCGCCGCCCCAGAAGGCCACCGCGTTGAAGCGCGCCGGGACCGTCCAGCGGCCCTTGCGCTGGAAGCCCGACATGACGGCGACCGCGGTGGCCGAGGTCCCCGAGCCGCCGATCCGGCCGGGCCAGGCGGTCTCCCCCGCCGCCCCGGGGGTGGCCGGTACGCCGCCCGGCGGGACGGCGCCCGGTACGGCGGGCAGGTCGCTGGTCAGCGGTTCGAGCTCCGCGTAGGTGCGGGACTTGTACGCCGCCTCCAGCCGCTCCGCGAACTCGTCCATGTCGAGCCGGCCCTCGGCGACGGCGTCGCGCAGCCGCTCCACCACCCGCTCCCGGTCGGCGTCCGACGCCCTCAGCGCGGGCGCCGGTGCCAACGCCGGCGCAGACGCCGCCCCCTCCCCGGACCGCGGCGCCTTCTCCAGGGAGGGCTTCTCGCCCGAGGGCTCCTTGGGCAACGGCTTCTCGGGCCGCTCGTCACTCATGTGGCCCACCCTATGCAGAGACCCGGCCCAGTTGAATGCCCCACCGGCCGCGACCGGCCGGTTACCGCGCCGCCCCCACCACCACCCCCGGCACACCACCCGCTCCCCGGCGCACCGTATCCCCCGCGTTTCCCCCGTCGTTCCCACGTCGGCCACAGTGCGCGGGCTTGGCGCGCCGGCTTAGTGCGGAGGGGCGAGCCACGCCGCCGTTTTATGCCCGTCCGGGTCGGATGCCGCGGCCATCGGGTAGACACCATGAGGTACGGATGTGGACATTTCGCACAGCCCCGAGGAGTTCCCGAGATGAGCGACCAGTCACCACCACCGGGCTGGTCCCCTCGCGACCCGGACTCCCCACGGGACCGGACGGCCGGCGCGAACGGCCCGGACACCGCGGGCCCCGCCAAGGGCGGGCGCCGGCGCACCGGTTGGCGCCGCCTCCTCCCCACCTGGCGCATGCTCCTGGGCGCTCTCCTGCTCCTCGTCCTACTGGTCGGCGGCGCCCTGACCGCCGGATACCTGCTGGTCGACATCCCGCCCGCCAACGCCGCCGCCACCGCGCAGTCCAACGTCTATCTCTACGCGGACGGTTCGCAGCTCGCCGGCGACGGCGAGGTCAACCGCGTCAACGTCCCGCTGTCGCAGGTCCCCCGGGGCGTCCAGGAAGCCGTACTCGCCGCGGAGGACCGGGACTTCTACTCCGAACGGGCGGTGGACCCCAAGGCGATGGTGCGCGCCGCCTGGAACACCGCGACCGGCAAGGGCACGCAGTCCGGTTCGACCATCACCCAGCAGTACGTCAAGAACTACTACCTGGGCCAAGAGCAGACCCTCAAGCGCAAGGCCAAGGAATTCTTCATCGCGATCAAGCTCGGCCGGGAGAAGTCGAAGGACTACATCCTGGAGGGGTACCTGAACACCAGCTACTTCGGCCGCAACGCCTACGGCATCCAGGCCGCCTCCCAGGCCTACTACGGCAAGGACGTCACCCGGCTCACCCCCGCCGAGGGCGCCTACCTCGCCACCCTCCTCAACTCCCCCAGCGCCTTCGACGTCGTCTCGCACCCCCAGAGCCGCTCCCGCGCCGTCGCCCGCTGGAACTACGTGCTCGACGGCATGGTGAAGAAGAAGTGGCTGACCGCCGCCCAGCGCGCCGCCGTCCGCTTCCCCGAGCCGGGGAAGGTCCGCCCGGCCGCCGGCCTTTCCGGACAGCGCGGCTACCTCGTGGAAGCCGTCAAGGACTACATCACCGAGCACGGGATCCTGGACGACAAGACCCTCGCCGAGGGCGGTTACCGCATCACCACCACCATCGACAAGCGCCGCCAGGGGGAGTTCGTGGACGCGGTCGCGCGTCAGATGGGCGACAAGCTCGACCCGGCGGCCCGTCCCGCGGACCGCCTGGTGCGCGCGGGCGGGGTGTCCGTCGACCCGGCGACCGGCAAGGTCGTCGCCCTGTACGGGGGCATCGACTACACCAAGCAGTACGTGAACAACGCGACCCGGCGCGACTACCAGGTCGCCTCCACCTTCAAGCCGTTCGTCTTCGCGTCGGCCCTGGAGAACGGCTCCCGCACCCAGGACGGCCGGCGGATCACCCCGAACACCGTCTACAACGGCGACAACAAGCGCCCGGTCGTCGGCGGCCGGATCCGCTTCTCACCGGAGAACGAGGGGCAGGTCTCGTACGGCCCGATCACCGTCAACACCGCCACCGACCTCTCCGTCAACGCCGTGTACGCGCAGATGGCCGTCGACGTGGGCGGCGCCAAGGTCAGGTCGACCGCCATCGCGCTCGGCATCCCGGAGGACACCCCGAACTTCGACGCGGGTCCGGCCATCGCGCTCGGCACCATGCAGGCCAGCGTGCTGGACATGACCCAGGCGTACGCGACCCTCGCCGACCACGGCCGCCGCACCCCGTACACGTTCCTGGAGAAGATCACCAAGGACGGTGAGAACCTCCACCTCCCCGACCGCAGCCCGACCCAGGCCATCAGCCGCGAGGCCGCCGACACGACCACGTCCATGCTGGTCAGCGTGGTGGACAACGGTACGGGCACAGCCGCCCTGGCGGCCGGCCACCCGGCCGCCGGCAAGACCGGCACCGCCGAACAGGACCGCTCGGCGTGGTTCGCGGCGTACACCCCGGACCTGGTCACGGTGGTGGCGATGATGGGCCAGGACCCGGACACCGGGACCCTCCAGTCCCTCTACGGGGCGCTCGGCGAGGCCCGTATCGGGGGCGGCGGCTATCCGGCGCGGATCTGGGCGGCCTATACGAAGGCGGCCCTGGAGGGCACCGACCCGGTGGACTTCGACCTGGAACTCCAGCCCGGCGCCGACCAGCCCCCGCCCCCGCTCCCGCCCACGACCCCGCAGCCGCCGCCGACCACCGGCCGGCCCTCGTCGCAGCCGCCCACTCCGCCGACGGGCGGCCAGACCGGGGACGGCCGCACCCAGGGCGGCGAGTCGCAGGGCGGCCAGTCGCAGGGGGGCCGGACGCAAGGCGGCCAGAGCACGGGCGGGCAGTCACAGGGCGGGCAGTCGCAGGGCGGCCGGCAGGGCGGGCAGCAGGGCGGCCAAGGCCAGGGCGGCCAGAGCGACGGGGGCCTGACCCAGGGCGGCCAGAGCACCGGCGGCGACATCGTGGGCGGCATCCTCCAGAACCGCCGCCGCCCCTCGGCGGACCTCCTGGAGTGACGGCGCCGGACCGGTGCCGGACCGGCGTCGGATCAGTGCCGGACCGGCGTCGGATCAGTGCCGGATCAGTGCCGGATCAGTGCCCGGACGTCGCCTTGAGCCCGACCACGGCCACCAGCAGCAGGCAGATGAAGAAGATCCGGGCGGCGGTGACGGGCTCCCCCAGCACCGCCATCCCGAGCACGGCCGCCCCGGCCGCGCCGATGCCCACCCAGACGCCGTACGCCGTACCGATGGGCAGGGTCTTGGCGGCGTAGGACAACAGCACCATGCTGGCGACGATGCCCGCGCCGGTGAAGACGGACGGCCAGAGCCGGGTGAAGCCCTCGGTGAATTTCATGCCGATCGACCAGCCGACTTCGAGCAGACCGGCGACGAGAAGAAGAACCCATGCCATGACCAGGCACCTCCGGAACGAGAACGGAAAGGAAGTGCGTCGTCTTTGCGTCCTGCGACCCGGTACGGCGCGTCTCGTCGGGGTTCCCCACCACCGTAGCAAAGGGCAGCACGAAGGGCCGGTGACCATGGTCACCGGCCCTTCGTGCTCATCGATCCCCTCAGAGGTACAGCCCGGTGGAGTCCTTCGACCCCTCCAGCCGCTCCGCGGCCACGGCGTGCAGGTCCCGCTCGCGCATCAGCACGTACGTCGCCCCGCGCACCTCCACCTCGGCCCGGTCCTCCGGGTCGTACAGGACCCGGTCGCCCGGCTCCACGCTGCGCACGTTCTGGCCGACCGCGACCACCTCGGCCCAGGCGAGCCGCTTGCCCACCGCGGCCGTCGCCGGGATCAGGATGCCGCCGCCCGAGCGCCGCTCGCCCTCGGGCAGGTCGGACTTCACGAGCACGCGGTCGTGCAGCATGCGGATGGGCAGCTTGTCGTCGTGGGTGGTGTTCTCGCTCACGCCCCGAACCTACCCGCCCCCGCGCGAGCGGTCCCCCGCAGGGTCCTCACCGCTTGCGTCGCGCGGAGACCACCAGCAGCCCGACCACTCCGGCCGCGAGGAGCACGACGGGCACGATCCGCTCGGGGCGCGGGGCGCCGTCCGCGCGGCGCAGGCCGCCCTTCACATCGGTGACGAGCCGGTTGACGGCCACGAAGGCCCGTCCGACGGTGTGGTCCACCGCGCTCGCCGCCTTCGCCTTCGCGTCCCCGATGATCGTCTGCGGGTGCATGCGCACGCCGATCTCGTCGAGCGTCTCGGCGAGCTGCTCGCGGCGGCGGACGATGTCCGCCTCGATCTGTGCGGGGGTCCTGGCTTCCGGCACCGCGCTGCCTCCGTCGTCGTGTCGTGCTCGTGGTCGCATGGGGCGTATCCGCCATGAACAGTCTGTCAGCTTAGTCTCGTGACGTACCGTTCCCCTCCCGAGGAGAAGACCTACCGATGAGCGAGCGACTCCAGCCGGGCGACACCGCCCCCGCCTTCACCCTGCCCGACGCGGACGGCAACGAGGTGTCGCTGGCCGCCCACCGGGGCCGCAAGGTGATCGTGTACTTCTACCCGGCCGCCCTCACCCCCGGCTGCACCAAGCAGGCCTGCGACTTCACCGACAACCTCGCCCTCCTCGCCGACGCCGGCTACGACGTCATCGGCGTCTCCCCGGACAAGCCGGAGAAGCTGGCGAAGTTCCGCGAGCAGGAGCACTTGAAGGTCACCCTGGTCGGAGACCCCGACAAGGCGACCCTGACGGCGTACGGCGCCTTCGGCGAGAAGAAGCTCTACGGCAAGACGGTCACCGGAGTCATCCGCTCCACGGTGGTCGTCGACGCAGAGGGCAAGGTCGAGCACGCCTTCTACAACGTCAAGGCCACCGGCCACGTAGCCAAGATCATCAAGGACCTGGGCATCTGATCCCGCCCTTGAGCGGCCCCCACCGACGAACCGGTGCGGGCCGCTCCGTTTATCCGACGGAACAGCCCGTGCCTCGCCGACCTGCGTCCCGTTACTCCATGCGAGTGCCGTACAAGCGGCCGAAGCCGAAGGAGTGACCGATGCGGGCGAGCCCATACACAAGGGAGAGACTGACGGAGGCGGCGCGTACGTCGCGAACGCTGAGCGAGGCGGTGGAGAAGCTGGGGGCGGATCCGCGAAGCGGTTCGCGGCGCTACCTGCTCGACCGCATGCGAAAGCTGGAAGTCGACGTGTCGCACTTCGAGACGGAAGGGAGCGGGAGGGTCAAGTGGACGAGGGACGTCCTGGCCGAGGCGGTCGCCGCCTCGACCACCATGTGCGATGTACTGCGTCGCCTCGGCCTTGATGTGGTGGGCGGCCACCACACCCACATCAGCCGCCGCGTCAGGGCGTTCGGCATCGACACCTCACACTTCCAGCCGCCCTCACCGACGGGGCGAGCGAAGGGCCGGCGGACCCCCGAGTCGATCCTGGTGCGGCAGGACCGTACCGGGCGCCGAGCCCAGAGCGGACGTCTCAAGAGCGCGCTCACCACGCTGGGAACACCCGAGCGGTGCCAGATGTGCGGCATCGAGCCCACCTGGCAGGGTTGCCCGCTGCCGCTGGAGGTGGATCACGTGGATGGGGAATGGCGCAACAACCAGCCGAAGAACCTCCGACTGCTGTGCCCCAATTGCCACTCCACCACGGACACGTACCGCGGCCGCGCCAAGGGTCGCAGGTGAGCAGCGGCGCCCGCTACACGCGGGAACTGCTCGTCGAGGCGGCGGCTCGGTGCGAGGACATCGACGAGGTCATCGCCCGCTACGGGATGGAGCCGCACCCCCAGAGGCTCGGGCAGTACCTCATGAAGCGCTTCTCCGCATACGGCATCGACGTCGCCCACTTCAAGCGGCGACCGTACAGGCGCCACGAGAAGCCGGACGAGAGCGTGCTGCGGAACGCGGTGGCCGCGTCGCAGTCCTGGGCCGAGGCCCTGCGACGGCTCGATCGACCCGACAGCTTCGGGTGGCGGGCGTCCCTCCGGACGCGGGTCCGCGAGTCGGGACTGGACACCTCACACTTCCTCGGGCAGGCGCACCAACGCGGCAAGCCGGGCCGTACCACCGCTCGACCCGCTGAGGAGGTGCTCGTCAAGCACGACGGACGGCGGCGCACCCGCGCGGTCGTCCTTCGGCGCGCTCTTCACGACCTCGGCGTCCCAGAACGCTGCTCCATCTGCGGAACGCCGCCGGAATGGCACGGGCGCCGCCTGACACTGGAGGTCGACCACATCAACGGCGACTGGAGTGACGACCGGCGCGAGAACCTGCGGCTGCTCTGCCCCAACTGCCATGCGATCACCGATATGTGGTGCCGGGGCGGGCGCAGATCCGATCTGAGCCGTACCCAGCCCCACCAATCGCCGCCCGCCCGCTAGGATTGCCGGGCGAGCGGCCGTTGCTGAATGGTATAAGCGGAGGTTTTAGGTGCCTCTGGGCGAAAGCCCATGTGGGTTCGAATCCCATCGGCCGCACGGACCATGGAAACGAAGGCCCCGCACGCAGCCGCGTACGGGGCCTTCGGCGTGCCCGGCGGGGTGTGGGCCCGCGAGCGGGGTCAGCCGAGGAGTTCGCGGACGACCGGGACCAGGGCGCGGAAGGCCTGGCCGCGGTGGGAGATGGCGTTCTTCTCCGCCGCGGTGAGTTCGCCGCAGGTGCGGGACTCGCCCAGGGGCTGGAGGATCGGGTCGTAGCCGAAGCCGCCGGTGCCCGCCGGGGCGTGGCGCAGGGTGCCCAGGAGGCGGCCCTCGACGACGCGTTCGGTGCCGTCCGGGAGGGCCAGGGCGGCCGCGCAGAAGAAGTGGGCCGCGCGGTGCTCGTCGGCGATGTCGCCGAGCTGGGCCAGCAGCAGGTCGAGGTTGGCCTTGTCGTCGCCGTGGGTGCCGGCCCAGCGGGCGGAGAAGATGCCGGGGGCGCCGTTCAGGACGTCCACGCAGAGCCCCGAGTCGTCGGCGACGGCCGGCAGGCCCGTGGCCCGGGCCAGGGCGTGGGCCTTGAGGAGGGCGTTCTCGGCGAAGGTGACGCCGGTTTCCTTCACGTCCGGGATCTCCGGGTACGCGTCGGCGCCGACCAGCTCGAAGGGGAGGCCGGCTTCGGACAGGATCGCGTGGAGCTCGGTGACCTTGCCGGGGTTGCGGGTGGCCAGGACCAGGCGGCGGGGCGTGGCGGACGCGGAGGGCGGCACGGGCGTCGAGGGCGTCGAGGGCGTGGAAGTCATGACTCCATTATTCGGGGCCGCCGACCCGGCCCCGTGCCGCTCCGGCTCAGCCCGGGGTGCAGACCTTGGAGATCTCCTTGGCGGCGTCCGCGACGGGCCTGACGTCGGGGGTGGCGTCGCCGCTCTCCACCGAGGTGCGGACGTTCTTCACGGCGGTGCTCATGGAGTCGACGGCCTTGGAGAGGTCGGCGTTGCCGGTCGAGTCCTTGATCTGCTTGAGGTTCGCCTCGATCTGGTCGAGCGCGTTCCGGGTGTCCTGGACGTCGTCGCTGTTCCCGGCGTTGGAGACGGCCTGCTGGAGCTGGTCCACGCTGTTGGCTATCGCGACGGCCGTGTTGGCGCAGTCCATCGCCGTGGAGATCGCGTCGCAGGAGGCCAGGGCCGGGACGGCGAGGACGGCCGTCAGCGCGACGCCGGCGAGGCGGAGCTTGATCTTCATCGGTTCCCCCCAGGGCCCGGGTACGTACGTACGTGAGTGCGCGGATGCGCGGACGGGCGCACGGCCGTGACACCGTGCGCCCGTACCGGCGTAGACGCGGCTCGGCGTCCCGCGGTTGCTACCGGGCCGGCAGCTCCAGCGCGGAGAGCTGGAGGGCCTCCAGGTCGGCGCAGCCGCCGGCGGCGAGGTCGAGGAGCGCGTTGAGCTCCTTGCGGTCGAAGGGCTCGCCCTCGGCGGTGCCCTGGACCTCGACGAAGCGGCCGTCGCCGGTGCAGACGACGTTCATGTCGGTCTCGGCGCGCACGTCCTCCTCGTAGCAGAGGTCGAGGAGGGGTTCGCCGTCGACGATGCCGACGCTGACGGCGGCGACGGTGCCGGTGAGCGGCTTGCGGCCGGCCTTGATGAGCTTCTTCTTCTGGCCCCAGGCGATGGCGTCGGCCAGCGCGACGTACGCGCCGGTGATGGCGGCGGTGCGGGTGCCGCCGTCGGCCTGGAGGACGTCGCAGTCCAGGACGATGGTGTTCTCGCCGAGGGCCTTGTAGTCGATGACGGCGCGCAGCGAGCGGCCGATGAGGCGGGAGATCTCGTGGGTGCGGCCGCCGATCTTGCCGCGGACGGATTCGCGGTCGCCGCGGGTGTTGGTGGAGCGGGGCAGCATCGAGTACTCGGAGGTGACCCAGCCTTCGCCGCTGCCCTTGCGCCAGCGCGGGACGCCTTCGGTGAAGGAGGCGGTGCAGAAGACCTTGGTGTCACCGAAGGAGATGAGGACGGAGCCCTCGGCGTGCTTGCTCCATCCGCGCTCGATGGTGACCGGGCGGAGCTGTTCGGGCGTACGGCCGTCGATGCGAGACATGGTGGTGAGCCTAGCCGGTGCGCGGATACGGGAAGACCCCGTCCGGTGGGCCCGGTACGGGGTCTTCCTGGAGCCGGTTCAGCTCACATCATGTCTTCGATCTCGCCGGCGATGGGGTCGGCGTCGGTGCCGATGACGACCTGGACGGCGGTGCCCATCTTGACGACGCCGTGGGCGCCGGCGGCCTTGAGCGCGGCCTCGTCGACGAGGTCGGGGTTGGCGACCTCGGTGCGCAGGCGGGTGATGCAGCCCTCGACTTCTTCGATGTTCTCGATGCCGCCGAGCCCGGCGACGATCTTCTCAGCCTTGGTGGCCATGCGTTTCTCCCTGGGTGTTACGAAGAACGAGTCTCGGCGGTCGCAACCATCGCCGTCCGCTTCGCCACGGTAGCTCACGGTTGGCCTATCTACGCGAGCACGAGTCTGGTATCTGCCGAAAGATGACCATCAGCAGCAGCCTGCCGACAACTGGTCTACACCAGTGTGCCGCACGCGTTGCGACTGCCAAAACGGGCCGGTCCAGGGAGGTCGCGATGACCGCGAACAGCGCTGCGGCGGTGCCGCGCCACCAATGGTGGAACGGTCTGTTCCAAGGCCTGCAGAAGATGGGCCGGAGCCTGCAGCTGCCGATCGCCGTACTGCCCGCCGCCGGCATCCTGAACCGGCTCGGCCAGCCGGACGTGTTCGGCAAGGACGGCCTGAACTGGACCGGCGTCGCCAAGGTGATGGCGGGCGCGGGCGGGGCGCTGCTCGACCCCGACCTCGGTCTGCCGCTGCTGTTCTGCATCGGCGTCGCGATCGGCATGGCGAAGAAGGCGGACGGCTCGACCGCCCTCGCGGCCGTCGCCGGGTTCCTCGTCTACCGGGGCGTGCTGCACGCCTTCCCCAAGGACTGCCCCGCCGGCACCCGCAACATCGGGGGCGGCTGCCTGGGGCCGGCCGACACCTTCGCCGGGTTCACGTACCAGAACCCGGGGGTGTTCGGCGGCATCGTCATGGGGCTGCTCGCGGCCTGGTTCTGGCAGCGCTACCACCGGGTGCGGCTGGTCGACTGGCTGGGCTTCTTCAACGGGCGCCGGCTGGTCCCGATCATCATGTCCTTCGTCGCCATCGCCTTCGCCGCGCTGTGCCTGTGGATCTGGCCGCCGGTCGGCGACGCGCTGGAGAGCTTCTCCGACTGGCTGATCGGGCTGGGCTCCTGGGGTGCGGGCATCTTCGGCGTGGCCAACCGGGCGCTGCTGGTGATCGGCCTGCACCAGTTCCTGAACGTGCCGATCTGGTTCCAGTTCGGCTCGTACACCACGCCGGACGGCAGGACCGTCCACGGCGACATCAACATGTTCCTGAACGGCGACCCGAACGCGGGGCTGTTCCTGTCCGGCTTCTTCCCGATCATGATGTTCGCCCTGCCGGCGGCGGCCCTGGCCATCACGCACTGCGCGAAGCCGCTGCGCCGCAAGGAGGTCGGGGGCCTGATGCTGTCGGTGGGCCTGACCTCGTTCGTCACCGGTATCACCGAGCCGCTGGAGTACTCGTTCCTCTTCGTGGCGCCGGCGCTGTACGTGGTGCACGCGGTGCTGACGGGCGTGTCGATGGCGGTGACGTGGGCGCTGGGCGTACACGACGGCTTCAGCTTCTCGGCGGGGTTGATCGACTACGTCATCAACTGGAACCTCGCGACGAAACCGTGGCTGATCATCCCGATCGGGCTCGGCTTCGCGGTCGTCTACTACGCGGTCTTCCGGTTCGTGATCACCAGGTTCGACATCCCCACCCCGGGGCGCGAGTCGGACGAGGAGATCGCCGCGATGCAGGCGGAGACGACCAAGGCGTAGCGCGTGGGACAATAACGGCACAAACCACGGCGGTTCAGGCCTTAAGCCTGGTCGCCAAGGCCTTCGGACCCTTCGGTTCCGAGGGCCTTTGTCGTGCGATGTCCGCATGTGTTACCCGCCACAAAAATGGCGGGTTCCTTACGCCGACCCCACCGTGCTACAACTGGTCTACACCACTCGGTGGTGTAGACCATGCGCGCCCGCCCGGCCGCAGGTCCCCCTTTCCGAGACGCCGCCACCCCCTTTCCCCCTTGTCCCCAGGCAGCGCCTTGTCCACTGGAGGAACCCATGTCCACAGCGACCGCTGCGGAAAAGAAGAAGGGCGCTGGCGTGATGGCCGTCATGCAGCGCATCGGCCGGAGCCTCATGCTCCCCGTTGCCGTGCTGCCGGCCGCCGCGCTGCTCGTCCGCCTCGGCGACAAGGACATGCTCGGCGACCCCTCGCTGCCGACCTTCCTCACCAAGATCGCCGGGTACATGTCGGCCGGCGGCGGCGCGATCCTCGACAACATGGCGCTGCTGTTCGCCGTCGGCATCGCGATCGGTTACGCGAAGAAGTCGGACGGCTCGACCGCGCTCGCGGCGGTGACCGGTTACCTGGTCTTCAAGAACGTGCTCGCGACCTTCACCGACTCCAACCTGCCGAAGATCGCCAAGGCGGTCGACGGCAAGGTCGTCATGGTCGAGGCCCCGGTCGACGCCAAGGTGCTCGGCGGTGTGGTCATGGGCCTCGTCGTCGCCCTGATCTACCAGAAGTTCTACCGGACCAAGCTGCCCGAGTGGGCGGGCTTCTTCGGCGGCCGCCGCCTGGTCCCGATCCTCTCCGCCTTCGCCGGTCTCCTCATCGGCATCGTCTTCGGCTTCATCTGGCCGGTCCTCGGCACCGGTCTGCACAACTTCGGCGAGTGGCTGGTCGGCTCCGGCGCCGTCGGCGCGGGCATCTTCGGTGTCGCCAACCGCGCTCTGATCCCGGTCGGCATGCACCACCTGCTGAACTCCTTCCCCTGGTTCCAGGCCGGCGACTATCACGGCAAGAGCGGCGACATCTCCCGCTTCCTGGCCGGCGACCCGAGCGCCGGCCAGTTCATGACCGGCTTCTTCCCGATCATGATGTTCGCCCTCCCGGCCGCCTGCCTCGCGATCGTGCACTGCGCCCGCCCCGAGCGCCGCAAGGTCGTCGGCGGCATGATGTTCTCCCTCGCGCTGACCTCGTTCGTCACCGGTGTGACCGAGCCGATCGAGTTCACGTTCATGTTCATCGCCCCGGTCCTGTACGCGGTCCACGCGGTGCTGACCGGTGTCTCCATGGCGCTGACCTGGGGGCTCGGCATGAAGGACGGCTTCGGCTTCTCCGCCGGCGCCATCGACTACCTGCTGAACCTGGGCAAGGCCACCAACCCGCTGGGCCTGGCCGTCGTCGGCCTGTGCTTCGCGGCGCTCTACTACGTGGTCTTCCGCTTCGCGATCACCAAGTGGAACCTGCCGACGCCGGGCCGCGAGTCCGACGAGGAGCTCGCCGAGCTCCAGAAGGCGGAGGCCAAGTAGGCCGCCCGTCCCACGACGCGCAGGAGCCCCCGCTCTCCCGGAAGGGAGGGCGGGGGCTCCTCCGTCTCCGGCGTTGCGCCGGGGGGGGTCAGATCTCGTAGACGGCGCCCGGGTACGCGAGGCCGGACGGGCCGTCGTAGACCGCGCGGGCGTCGGCGAGATTGCGTTCGGCGTCCGTCCACGGCGGGATGTGCGTCAGGACGAGCCGGCCGACTCCGCCGTCGCGCGCGTACTCGCCGGCCTCGCGGCCGTTGAGGTGGAGGTCGGGGACGTCCTCCTTGCCGTGCGTGAAGGAGGCCTCGCACAGGAACAGGTCGGCGCCCTCGGCCAGCGTGCCCAGCTCCGGGCAGACGCCCGTGTCGCCGGAGTACACGAGCGAGCGGCCGCCGTGCTCGACGCGGATGCCGTACGACTCCACCGGGTGGCGCACCCTCTCGGTGCGGACCGTGAAGGGGCCGATCGCGAAGCCGCCCGGCTTCAGGGTCCGGAAGTCGAAGACCTCGCTCATGGAGCGCTCGTCGGGGACGTCCTCGTACGCGGTCGTCAGTCGCTTCTCGGTGCCCTCGGGGCCGTAGACCGGGATCGGGGCGCACCGGCCGCCCTCGTGCCGGTAGAAGCGGGCGACGAAGTAGGCGCACATGTCGATGCAGTGATCGGTGTGCAGGTGGCTCAGGAAGATCGCGTCGAGGTCGTAGAGACCGCAGTGGCGCTGGAGCGCGCCGAGGGAGCCGTTGCCCATGTCGAGGAGCAGCCGGAAACCGTCGGCCTCGACGAGATAGCTCGAACATGCCGAATCCGCGGAGGGGAACGACCCCGAACAGCCGACGACGGTGAGCTTCATGGAGCGTGAACCTCCGTGGACGGTCCGTGGACGGAATGCGGGCCGTGCGTGGGTCGAGCGTAAGGCGCGAAACCTCCGGTCGCTCCTCCGCGGCAGGCCGTTGTGGGGGGAATCACCTGCGCTGTCACCCAGGGGAGCGACGGGGGCGACGGAGGTTGCCGTGGCGGCCTTGTCGCGGCTGCCGCGCCGGGGGCGGCGGGCGCGGCTACGGTCGGAACATGGACACGTCCTGGTGGCCCGCCGTGCTGGCGGCGGTCGCCGTGGCCGTGGTGGTGCTGGTCCCCCGGCGGGCGACGCCGGTCCGGCGGGCCCCGGGGGGCCGGGGCCACCACGGGCCGGGGCCGCCGCCGCCCGTGCGGGCCGGTGAGCTGTGGCGGCTGGCGGACAGCCGGCCCTGCCTGGTGCTGGCCGTACGGGAGCACCGGGAGCGGGCGCGGGTCGCCTGGATCACCGGGAAGTACGACGACCGGCGGCCCGGGGTCATCCCGCTGCCGCCGGGGGTGGTGGGGACCCAGGGGCGCGGGGCGTTCCTGGAGGCGGACCGGCCGGAGGAGGTGTCGCTGTGGGCGTTCCGGACCCGGATGGGCACGCTCGACCCGACGCTGTGGGACGAGGCGAGGGGGCTGGGGCTGGGGGGCGGGCGGTGATCCGGCTGCGGCGCGTCTACGATCCGCCGGAGCCGGGGGCGGACGGGGTCAGGGTGCTCGTGGACCGGCTGTGGCCGCGGGGGCTGTCGAAGGCGGCGGCGGCGGTGGACGAGTGGCCCCGGGAGGTGACTCCGTCGGCGGAGCTGCGGAGGTGGTTCCACGCGGGTGGCTCCGCCGAGGAGTTCCGGCGGCGGTACGAGGCGGAGCTGGCGGAGCCGGGGGCGGTGGCGGCGGTGGCCCGCCTGCGGGCTCTCGCGGCGGCGGGGCCCTTGACGCTCCTGACCGCGGTCCGCGACCCGTCGACCAGCCACGCCGCCATCCTGGCGGAACTCCTGACCGCCCCCTGATCCGCGCCGCGGGGCCGTGCCTGCCGACGGGCTACCGCTGCGCGGGGCTTTGCCCCTCCCCGCCCTTCCACCGTTCCCGCCTCAATCGCCGACGCGGCTTAAAGACCCGGGTGCGCCCGCGCCTGGCGCCGTGGTGCGGACGCTGGCCACCCGCCTCCGCGGTGCGGATGAGGCCCAGCCGCGGCTCACCACACGGCGCTCCGCGCCCGCGCCTCAAACGCCGGCGGGGCTGAATGTCCGGCTGCGCCCGCGCCTGGCGTCATGGTGCGGACGCTGGCCACCCGCCTCCGCGGTGCGGATGAGGCCCAGCCGCGGCTCACCACACGGCGCTCCGCGCCCGCGCCTCAAACGCCGGCGGGGCTG
>NZ_JBVJLO010000002.1:540810-542492 GCF_055584685.1 Streptomyces sp. NPDC102258 | reverse complement strand
CACACACATCGCACTCCATGGGCGGATCCTCACACGCCTCCATGCGTGGACCCAATCCGCTGACACCACGTTACTTACCAAACACCCAAGGCGGAACAAAACGCTCTTTTACGACGCCGAACGGGCCCGGTTCACCCGCCAGGCCCTGGCGCGCCTGGTCCTCTGCGACCACGCCGTGGACGTGGCCGACAGCGCGGCCGGCCTGGTCGCCACCGAGAACGACCCGGACACCGGGCCCGGGGGCCGCGTCAGCCAGGCGTTCCAGCTCGTCGAACTCGCCGAGCGGGCACTGGCCTCGGCCGTGATCTACGAACGTGAGCGCGGAAGTTCCTGGGCGGAGATCGCCCGGTACGTGGGGGTCGACGCGAGGGAAGCGGAAGAGCGGTTCGCCGCAACCGTGGATGACTGGAACAGGGCCTTCGACGTCCCCTACCGCCTCGATGAGACGGGGCGCAAGCGCATACCCCAGCTGCCCACCGCGGCGTACGACCCGGCCTGGGTCCGCCCGCAGCTCGACCGCTGGGCCACGCGGCACCTCTCGGTCATCAACGACGAACACCCCGTCAGCTGCGGCCTCGTCATGGCTGTGCCGAACCCGTAAGCGGCGTCCGACCCCGTTTCGGCGGCTCCTTCAACGGAGCTCGCTGCGGCCCGAATGGGCTGGTGGGGGGCGGAGTATGACCGAACCGTCACAGCTCGGCGCGGGCGGAACGCGTCGGGGGCGCTGGGCATCTAGGTGATCAGCGGGCCGTACGGCGGTCCCGCCGATGGTTGACGATGACGGCGAGAACCGGCGGTACCGGGTGTGAGCAGCAAGGTGGGGCACGGCATGAAGGCTGAGACGGTGACGGACGCGGGGGCCGGGGCGGCGGACCGATCACGGTCGGAGGACACCCCGGACGAACCACGAACGTCCGTCCCGCGGGCTGCGGAAGGGCCCGCTGAAGGTGCGGAGCGCGCCGAAGCGGAGCCGGTTTCCGCTGCCGCCGAAACGGAGTCCGCCCGCGGCCGGAAGCAGCCTGACGAGGCGCGCGCCGACGCCGAGGTGGAGCCCGCCCGGGCCCCTGGAGAGTCCGAGGGCGCGGGCGAGGTGCCCACCGACCCCCGGGCCGGGGCGGATTCCGGTGAAGCGGAGGCGGAGCCCGCCCGGGAGCCGGCGGGCTCGGGCGAAGTCGAGCCGACCCCCGCTGGCGGCGGACCCGGGTGCACGCCGGGCTCGGATGAGCCCGGCCCGGCAGCCACGGCCTCCGCCGAGACCGACGCCGAGACCGACGCCGAGACCACTGGGGGTCCGGCAGGGCGTGACGAAGTGGAGTCGGACCCTGCCGACGCCGAACGGGGGGCCGCCGGGGCCCCGGAGGAGTCCGGCGACGCCGATGCGGACGACGACGGCCGGCCGGGACCCGAAGTCGCCGAGCGGGAGCACTCCGCGCGGGACTCGGGCCGGGCAGAGCAGGGGACCGAAGCCGCCGGGGCCGCCCCGGCGGCTCCCCAGGCCGAAGGTTCCGCGGCCGACGAAGCCGCCCCGGAGGTCGTCGCACCCGACGGCCCCCAGGCCGGTGGCCGCGCCGAGGGCGCGATAGCGGTGCCGCCGCGCGCGACGGAGGCGGGTTCCTCGGAGGGTGGCGCCCGCCGGCCGGACAAGGCGAAGCCGTCCGGCCCCACGGCCGTGACCAACGGAC